>JASHUL010000170.1 GCA_030039995.1 Thermoplasmata archaeon | reverse complement strand
ATAAGGACGGTGGCTGCGGCGTTCGCGTGGTCGATCACTTGGCCCGAGAAGCGCTCCTCGCCACGGAATGCCGGGAGGGCGAACCCGGGTCGGCGGGCGCACTCCGAGGAGGCGGGGCCCGCCCCCGAGGGTCCGAACTCGGGCCGGGGTTCCCCCGAGAGCGCGTGACTTCACCTCGCCCGTGGGTTCGGAGCCGGTTCCGGGGCAGAATCCGATCGATCCTCTCCGACCGCCTTCCGCCGATTCGACGGGCCGAACCCCACGCGGGGTCGGACCGGTAGGGCGCGTCGTCAGGGGTCCGGGGCGTCCGCGACGGACGGCGACCTCAGGATCAGAAGGGACGAGGTCGAGTGCGCGTGGAGCTTGCCCTGGGCGTCGGCGAGCCGTGCCTCCGCGGTCGCGACGCGAGTGCCGGAGTGCACGACGCGCCCCTCCGCCCTGAGCGTCCCGGATCGGGCGAGCACGGGTCGCAGGAAGTTCACCTTCAGCTCGATCGTCGTGTAGCCGACACCCGGCGGGAGCGTGGTGTGGAACGAGCAACCCATCGCCGTGTCGAGCAGGACCGTGACGATGCCTCCGTGCACGTTCCCGAGCGGGCTGTACATGTACTCCGCCGGCTCGAACTCGAACGAGACGGACCCCGGCTCGACCGACGTGATCCGGATCCCGAGCAGCTCCATGAACGGAGGTGGAGGGAGCTCCCGGTCGCGAAACGCGCGCATGAACGCGAGACCCGACATCCGGCGGATCGGTTCCGCAAACTGTGCGGGGTCCGACCAGTGGACGGTGCGGGTCCGGAGTTCGGGAGCGTCCGTCATCGGTCGGTGGAGACGGCGTCGGGCAGCAACGTTCGCGTTTTGAACCCTGCGACGGCGATGACGGGGCCTGCGGCGGGCCCTCCGGACATCCTCGAGAGGGGGGCGCTCAGGTACCGGTCGGCGGGGGCGGCGGAGGGGACTCCTGCCACGAGGCCGGCGGGCTGGAGGACGCCGCGGGCGGGGGCACGTACGCCGAGACCGGGGCGGGCGGTCGGCCCCGCCGCGCGAAGAGTAGCGCGACGACGAGCAGGATCACCACGACGACGGCCAGCAGCCCGACCAAGAGCCAGCCGAGCGCTCCGACCGCGGGGGCGACCGCGGAGGAGGCGAGGGAGATCGTGAGGTGGGTCGTCGCGCCCGCGGTCACCGAGACGTTGTTGAAGTAGCTGACGTAGCCGCTCGAGGTCACTTCGACCGAGTGGAGCCCGACGAGAACGGTCACCGAGAACGTCCCCCCGGCCACGACGCTCACAGGCGCTCCGTCGACGTACACCGTACCGGAAGTCGGAGAGATCGTGCCTGAGAGGGTCCCGGTCGAATCGGCCGCGGCGAACGAGACGCTGAGGGTGGTGTCGTTCGAGAGGGTGAGCGCGCCCGACGCCGGGGTCGCGGTGTAGCCGCTCGCGGCGACACTCCAGTTGTAGCCGGTCGCGGGCAGGGAATCGACGGTGATCGACGTTCCGGTGGAGGCGACGAGCCCACGATACGCGCCTCCCGTGCTCGAGTAGGAGAGATACCAGCTCGCACCGGTGGGGAGTCCGGACTCCGTGACCGTGAACGAGTGCTCCGCGACGAACGTGACGGTCACCTCCGCGTCGCCCGTGACCGTGACCTCTTGGACGCTCGGGACCGCGGCGTACGGAGCGGCCGTCGTCGCCGTCAGGTTGTAGACCCCCGGCAGGAGTCCGCCGAGCACGAGCGACGGCGCCGAGGAGCTCGCCGCACTCTCGAGGCTCGACCCGACCGCGGTTGCGGTCCACTCGGTCGCGAGCGGGAGCCCGCTCTCGACCACGGTCAGGGAGTAGGCGATCTCGAAGTCGACTACGACGGTGATGTGGGCGTTCACGACCGTGAACGTCCCGTCGCGCGCGCCATACCCGGCGTTCGACGAGTACGGGTAGTACGGGTACGTGCCCGCGGGGTCGGCGAGGTTCACCGCGTCCGGCGCGTACGTGTAGTTGTAGAGGATCCCGGCCTCGAGGTTGAGGAGGAGGTTGGCACTGTCCCCGACGGTCGTCCCGACACCCCACTCCGTTCCGGACGGCAGCCCCGTCTCCTCGAAGGTTGCCGTGAAGATCGGACTGTACGTGAGCGGGTAGTAGTCCCCACCTCCGTAGTCGCAGTACGCCCCGATCGACTCACAGATGTACGCGTAGGTGTCGGAGACGTTCTCGAGGTAGGGTAACGGATTGATCCCGGCGTACGGGAGCACGCTGTAGGGGTTCCACCCGAGGCCGTAGTCCCACCAGTAGTTGCCGCCGAGGTAGTCCCCGCCGAGGATGTTCGTCCCCGGCTCGTACGGCCCGTTGTACGCCTGGCTGAATCCACCGGGGAATTGGTCGGGGACCTCGCCCGTGTACGGGTCGAGGTACGTCTGGGTCGCTGTGATGTCCGTGTCGAACAGGTTGTTCGTCACGAGGTCGCAGACAGCGCACGTGTCCCACGCGCTCGCCCCGTAGAGTGCCGCGTCCCCCCAGTCGGTGTCGACGAGCCCGATCGACCCCCAATACGCCGCCACGGTCACGTACGGGTTCGGCGAGGTCGGGATCGACGTCGTGAACGTGTTCCCCTCGATGACGTTCGAGTGGCCTCCGTAGAGGAACAACGCCTCCCCGCCGGTACGGAACGCCACGTCCTCGATCGTGCAGGCCGTGTCGTTCCAATAGGTCACGCTCGCGAACGACTGCTCGGGCCCGAAGTACGCGTCGTACAGGAACCATCCTCCGACCGTACCCCCGAGGAGGTCGACGCCGGTGGAGTTCTGCACGTAGATCTGGAGGTCGTTCCAGTCGGGCGCCCCGAACAGACTCACCGCGAACTGGAACGTCGGTCCCGGCGGGAAGTAGGTGAGGAAGCTCGGCGGGTCGGTGATGTCGATGGCGGAGGTGTTGTTGAGGAAGATGCCCGGGAACACCGGGAACATGTAGTCGTTGAACGCGCCGAACCACGGGAAGTCGGCGGACCCGTAGTCCGAGAAATCGGGCGTCTCGCCGATCGGGGCGTACTGGTTGTTCCAGAGAACATAGCTCCCGTACGCGTCCGTCCCGCTCGAGAGCGATGGGACCGCGCTCTCGTTGAACGCCCAGAGCGGCGTGTAGACCCCGACGGTCGGGTCGGACGTCAGGGCGGTGTACGATTCGCAGCCCGAACCGATGCACGCGCCCGTGATGTCGAGCGTGTACGACGTCGGGTCGTACTCGGCCGCGACCAAGAGCACCGTGTACTCCCCCTCGGGGAGGTCGATCCCGGCGGCCGGGTCGATGTACTCGGGTGCCCACTGGAACTCGGAGAGGTTGGTCACGCCCGCGCCCTGGGCGACGAAGGCGAACGCGGTCATCGGGTGGGTGTAGATCCGAGCATACGGGCTGAGCGAATACGAGGAGAACGGGGCCGCGGCGCCCGAGACGTTCCAGAGGCCGTACTGGAACGACGGGCCGTTCCCGAGCAGGACGCAGTCGGCGCACCCGGCCGAGCTCGACCAGTCGGCGAGCACTCCGACCGACGTCTCGCCGGTCTCTCCGCCGACGTTGTAGGCGGAGTTGACGCTCTGGTACTTCCCGCTCGACGCGTTGAGGTAACTGAGCGTCATGACCGTGTCCTCCGAGAGCAGGACGTCGAAATTGCTGCCGCCGCCCGGCCCGCCGAGTGTGATCTCGAAGTCCATCGGAAGTCCGAGGCCGGCCGTGTGGTAGCCGTTCGCCTGGAACTCCGCGGCGGGGGTCTCCGACGGGCTCTCGCCGGCCCGAAGGGAATTGAAGATGACGTAGTCGTAGGACCCGGCGAACTGACCGGCGGCGGAGTCGACCGAGTAGTTGAAGAACACCTCGTTCCGGCCGGCGTTCAAGGTCGAGTTCATCCAGAAGTCGACGGAGTACGGATAGCTCGCCGGGATCTCGCGCGAGACGCCGAAGTAGTAGCTCGGGCAGTCCAGCTCGCCGCCGGCCTGGTAGAAGACGTTGCACGAGATCGAGCCGGAGGGGCTCGAGAAGTTCCAGACGTTGCTGACGAAGAGAAGCGATTGGTTCGACGGCGTGTAATCCATCACGTTCTGGGCCCAGAACTGATAGCCGGTCGTGCCGAACAGGGTCACGTTGTTCAACACCGCGTTCACCTGAACCCCGTATTCGTCGGGCGAGCTCAGGTCCGCGGCGTACCCCCGCAGGTCGTCGGAACTGAACGAGGCGGCGACGCTCGTGGTGTCCGTGACGTAGGGCACGATCGAGCCCGACTCGTTCTCGAGGCCGAAGTCACCGATCCCGTACGGTGCCGGGGAGGTCGTGTAGGTGAGATTGACATGACTGCTTCCGGGCCGCGTCGCGCCGATCCCGGCGTAGTCGGGCAGGTACGCGTATCGGGGGGAGATCCCCTTCGCGCTGATCGCGGCGACGATCGCCGCGCCGCGGTCGGTCACGGGCGCCGACTGCTCGGTCCCTTCGAGCGGCGTGGGCGGGGGCGTCACCGCGGTGGCGCTCGCTCCCGTGGCACCGACCGATACCTCGCTCACGGACCCGCTCGCGACCGGGGTCCCGGGTGCGGACGGCGCGCTCGCGGCCACCCCCTCGGTCGTTCCCGCGGACGCGACGACGGCGAGCGAGGAGGCCAGGAGGATCGCCGTGAGGGCGACCACCACCCATCGTGACCCCCGGTGGACGGCCATGGACGGGCGCGCGTTGCCCGGTCCGATGATAAGCTTTGGCGCGCGGGATGCGCACCGGTACTCCGTCGCACGTCGGGGGAAGGGGCCGTACGTGCGGGTACGCGCTCGGGCCGGGCGCGAGGTCGCGCGGATCGGTCGGGCGGTCGCGCAAACCCTTTAGGCCCTCGCGCGGACGCCGGTCGCCGTGCCCGACGACGAGCTGGACGCGATCCTGATCCAGGTGACGGTTCCGCTGCCGATCCCGATGATCTACGCCGCGTTCACCGACGCGTCCCAACTGAAAGGCTGGCTCTGCGACTCCGCCCGCGTCGAGCCCCACGTCGGAGGAGAGTACGTCCTGGGGTGGACCGACGACCCCCCGTTCGAGAGCCGGGGACGGATCCTCGCGATGACCCCCGACGTGGACATCGACTTCTCGTGGACCGGGCCGCCCCCGTTCGTGACCCTGCTCAACGACCCCGACCCGAAGACCCACGTCTACGTGCGGCTCTCGGAGTCTCCCGAAGGGATCGACGTCACGCTCGAGCACGACGGCTGGGGCGCGGGACCGGACTGGGAGGACGCCCGATCTTGGCACTTCCACCTCTGGGACGACCGGCTGCACCGGCTCAAGGACTACCTCATCAAGGCGGCGTACGGTTGAGCGGTCAATCGCCCCCGGGCGTGTAGCGTCGGCAGGTCGCCTCTCCGCAGATCGCGCACGCGCCGACCGGATCGAGCCGGAAGTTCGCGCTCCCGACGACCGGCACGACGCTCATGTGGTGCGTAGGAAAGTGACCGCACCGGCACCGCCCTCGCGCCGGCGGCGCCGTCGTCTCGGGCCCCCGCGACGCCATGAGTCGACCCACGAACGAGGCGCGGGCAAAAGGTTGCCGCCGGGAGGCCTAAAGCCCGGGGCGACTTCCTCGCTCCCGTGGAGATCGACGGGTGCGCGCTCCCGGAGGACCGGCTCTACGACCTTGAGCGCGACGTCTGGTACTTCCCCGAGCCGACCGGCGGTCTCGCGCGGGTCGGGCTCCTCGGTCCGCTCGTGTGGTTCGCGGGCCGTTTCCAGTCGGTCTCCTTCCGCCCCGTCGCCGGGAACGTCGGTCTCGGCCGGAGCGTGGCGACCGTCGAAAGCGTGCGCTACACCGGCGCGGTCCGACTCCCCGTGGACGCCACGGTCGTCGACCGGAACCTGGCCCTGGTCGAGAACCCCCGGCTCCTGAACGACGCCCCGTACGGTGACGGATGGGTCGTCCGCGTGCACGCCGAGAGCGACCGGCTGCCCGCCAGCCTGGAGACCGCGGCCGCGGTCGCGTCCCGCCTCGCCGACCGGATCCGCACGCAGCGCATCCGCTGCTGGCCGCAAAGCCCCGAGCTCGAGCTGTTCGAGATCGGGATCGAGTGCTCGGCCGTGCTCACGATGCTCAACGAGGAGCTCGCGCGTCGACGTCCCGGCGACGCGGTGCTCCTCGTCACCGACGACCCGACGAGCCCGATCGAGATGGAGCGGTGGTCCGACCAGACCGGTCACCGGCTGCTGGCGCACCGGCGGGAAGGGGACCTCCATCAGTTCCTGGTGCGAAAGGAGGCCCGCCCGGTGCCGCGGCGGCGACCGAGCGGGTAGAACGGGTTCTCGTCCCCTAGCGCGGACCTACGGCTTCTCGATCGGGGTGCGGACGAGGTTGCCCCACTCGGTCCACGACCCGTCGTAGTTGCGGACATCGGGGTAGCCCAGGAGGTACTTCAACACGAACCAGCTGTGGCTCGAGCGCTCCCCGATCCGGCAGTACGTGATCACCGGGTGCGACGCGCTCAGTCCTTTCGACTGATAGAGCTGGTCGAGCTCCTCGCGCGATTTGAACGTCCCGTCGTCCTTCACGGCCTGCGCCCAGGGGATATTCTTTGCGCCGGGGATGTGCCCTCCCCGCTGCGCGTGCTCCGTCGGGTACTCGGGCGGCGCGGTGATCTCTCCGGAGAATTCCTTCGGCCCGCGCACGTCCACGAGCCCGAACTTCCCCGCCTTCACTTCAGGAAGGATGTGCTGGACGTCCGCGAGGAACGCGCGGAGCTTCGGGTCCGGCGGCGACGCCGTGCGCTTGCCCGCGCCGGCCGCGGGGGCGTCCTTCGTCAACGGGCGGTCCTCGGCGATCCACTTCTTGCGGCCGCCGTTCAGGAGCTTCAGGTGCTGGCCGCCGTAGTACGTCAGCACCCAGAAGGCGAACGCCGCGAACCAGTTGTTGAAGTCGCCGTAGAGCACGACCGTCGTGTCGGCGTCGATCCCGGCCCGCTGGTACAGCGCGGTGAGCGCGTCCTGCGAGAGGATGTCCCGGCGGACGGGGTCGTTGATGTCCTTGCGCCAGTCGAACAGCACGGCGCCCGGCACGTGGCCGAGGTCGTAGTTCGCGGCGGGGTCGTAGTCGACCTCGACGACGCGGACCTTCGGGTCGTTCAGGTGGTCGGCGAGCCAGTCGTTCTCCACGAGCGTGTCGGGATGCGCGTAGGCGGTCATGGAACTCCGCCCGAGGGCGGGGCGGCCGAGGATATACCCTCGACGGCCCGCACAATCGGCGTCCATTCGGGGTAATTTACGCGCGGGAAGGGCGTGCCGGGGGGTTCCTCCGGCGCCGTTCCTGGGCCGGGCCGTCAGCCGTGGCGTCCGCGCTTCGGCAGCGGCGCGTCCGACACCTCGATCGTCTCGGGGTCGAAGCCCAGTCGCGCGAGCTCGTCCCGGATCCGGGCCCGGTGGTCGCCCTGAAGGTAGACCTCGCCGTCCACGACGGAGCCGCCGGTCGCGAGACGGTTCTTGAGCGAGCGGGTCGTCTCGGCGAGGTCGACGCCCGGCGGGAACCCGCTGATCACCGTGGCGGGCTTGTTGTACCGGCGCGGTTCGGCCCGCACGCGGATACGGGCGGTCTCGCGGTCGAGCGCGCTCAGGATCTCGTCGAACTCGTCGTTACCCATCGTTCGGTGTACCTACCGTCCTCCGTCAAGGAACGAACGGATCGCAAGGTCGATGAGGCCTGCCCCCCCGGGGAGAGCGGAGCGCGAGAACAGACGGTTCGGTTCCGGTAACGGGACGCGCACCGCGAGTACCATGGTCGAACCCCGCTTGAACGTTTGGTGACCCCAGGGTTACGCCTCACCCCACCGGTACAGCCGTAGCGTGATCAGCAGCCCGACCAGCGCGCACGCGGCGAGGAGCGCGGCGTAGACGGCGAGCTCGCCGAGGGACGCGGGCGTGATCCCGAGCGCTCCCTGCACGAGGAGCGCCGCATACGTCGTGGGCAGGAACCGGGCGACGTCCT
>JASHUL010000169.1 GCA_030039995.1 Thermoplasmata archaeon | reverse complement strand
GGCTCACGATCGACGGAGGGAAGAACAGCGAGAGCACAGTCCAGAAGTACGGCTCGCCGACCAGGAGGTTGCCGTAGCTGACGCCGAAGATCGATGGCCCGCAGTAGGTGAGTGGAATGACCGGCGAGTGGATGCTCAAGTAGAGGCCGGCCAGCGCGATCGGGATCGACGCGGCGAAGCCGGCGAGGGGACCGGCGGCGCCGATGTCGAAGAGGGCCTTCTTGTCCGGGAACGGCTCGCGGATGCTGATGAACGCCCCGAACGTGCCGAAGAGGAACGGCGGCGGCACCGGGATGAAGTACGGCAGCGAGGCTTCCACGTGGTGCCGACGGGCGACGACGTAGTGCGCCGACTCGTGCAGGCCGAGGATCGTCATCACGGGCAGGGCGAAGTAGAGAGCGCCGTACCCGACGTCGGACCAAGTCAGCACGTTCCCGCCGACGTACGCGAGCCAGATCAGCGAGCCCGCGAACGCCGTCGTGGCGACGGTCCCCGCGAGCAGGAGCAAGTTCACCCAGATCCGGGACGGCCCGACGCGAGGCCGCCGCACGACCTCGATGAACTCCTCGCCCGCCTGCCGTCGGAGGACCGGGACGAAGTTCTTCGACCACAGCTCCTGACGGAGGGCATCGAACTTGGACTCGAGGGTCGCCGCCTCTGGATGGATCGCGAAAAGTACCGATTGGGGGCCGACCCGGGTCTCGTAGACCGGGAAGTAGGAACTGACGATCGCCCGCAGGCGGTCCAGCTCGCTCGAAGTGCCGTCGGACGACGGGAGGGGTCCGGCGCCCGTGGCCACCGTTCACCCCGAGTCGGACGCGGTCACCGACTTCCGGAGCCGTCGCGCGCGCTCCTTGGACCCGTACCCCGTGACGGCCTCGAGGAACCGGTTGTAGCGGGCGATCGTCTCCGCCGCGACCGCCTCGGGGACCTTCGGATTCATGACGAGGTCGACGGCGAGCTCCCGGCCCTCCGCGCGGACCGAGAGGCGCTCGATCGCCCCCCACGTTGCGGTCACCGAGGTCCCGTCCGACGCCGCTTCCCCGAAGCAGTCCCGGGCGAGCGCGGCGAGCGGCGCGGCGTCGAGGTTCCGCCGGTGGGTCGGGCGGACCGGGTACTTCTGCACGGCCCCCGCTCGAACCCGGCACTCGATAAAACGTTCTCCGGCGAGCGGGAGGACCGGACCCCGTTCAGACGGTCTCGATCTCGATCCGGACGCGGTACCCGCGGAGACGCCGGGACACCTCGTCGGAAAGGTCCAGGATCTGCTCCCGGTTCGCGGCGCCCTGCCAGTCGTAGACAAAGTCGTAGTTCCCCTGCGTCGGCTGGAAGCCGGCCGCACGGAGGCGGTCGGCGATCTCGGACGGCTTCGCGCCCTCGCTGTCGAACGTGACGCGAAGGTAGGTCTCCACGACGTCGCTTACCGTCGCCCCCGCTTAAAGGGCTTCGGCCGTCGGGGAGGCCGGAGCACGCCGGCGACGAGCCGGGCGAGGTCCCGCGGGAATCGACCGTTCGCCGTCACCGGCGAGAGCGCGCCCCGGGGAGTGCTCACCGTCACCGTCCGTTGGGCCGGGCCGCTCCCGGCGACCGTTACCGTGAATCCGCCCTCCGGTACGCTGCCCTGGCCCGAGCGTTGTCGTTTCGCCGGGCGGAGTGGCCGCCCTACCTGTGCCCGCGGGAACGCGCGGTGGATTCCCCGTACCGCGGCCGGTCGGTCGCGCTCGGAGCCGGTCCGGAGGAGGACCCGGATCTTCCCCCGCGGATGTCCTGCGCGGTCGATCGCGCCCGCCCGGATACGTCGTGAGCTGACCGGCTCAAGGTCGTCCCCGAGCACGAGCGGAACGACCACGAGCGGAACCGCGCGGCGACCGCGACGGCGACGCTCGGCGTTCACGGCGCGGCCGCCGGCGAGCGTGTCGGCGGAAAGGACGATTGCGTCCACGCCGCTCTCCACCGATCGCCCGAAGGTATCCTCGAGCGGGACGACCGACCAACGGGACCGGGGATACCGCGCGGACAGCCACCGGACGAGCGTCGCCCGACGGGCACGGTAGCTCGCGATGCGGGCCGACCCCGGCTTCGGGTGGCGACGCAGGTAGCCTGCGGTCGTGACGCCGATGGCGACCGACCGCCCTTCGCGGAACGCGGTGGCGAGCAGAGCCTCGTGCCCGACGTGGAGACGGTCGAACGTTCCGCCGAGGACGACGCGACCGAACCGCGCCATCGTCCGATCCGCTACAGTCGGACGACGAGAAGGATCAGGAGGAGCGCGATGACGGCGTAGATGACGTACGTGAGCGTCCGACGGGTCTCGATCGACTGCTGGCGCTTCGCGCGGCAGGCCTTGCTGCACGTCTCCTCGCCGGGGTCGCAGACCTTGCCGCAGACCTTGCAGTGTCGGTGATCCTCGGGCACGGTGGCGGAACGAGGGTCGCCGAGCGCTTATCGTTGTCCCCGGCGCGACGGGTTCACGAGGAGCTGCGGCGCACGCGGCGTCGATCGATCGGCTCCGGGCTCGCGTCCGGCGCCTCCGCCTCGGGGTCCATCGGGTTCACGGGGTCCTCGTCGAGCGGAACGAACGTCGGTCGCGCCCGCATCGGCGTGATCACGGGCTCGGGCGGCGGGGAGGCGGCCGCGGCGCGGCTCGCCCGACGGAGCGACCGCGCCGCCGCGTCGGCGGGCGGAGCGTCGACGTCCTCGGACGCCGCCATCTGACGAACGAAGTTCAACCAGATCCGGCCCTGGTGGGCGATCGCGCCCTCCATGCGGTCCCGGAGCTCGGTGGTCTGCTCCAGCATCTCGCCTTCGAGGCGCCGAAGCTCGCGGGAGAACTCCCGGCGGAATTCCTTGAGGCGCGCGTCGGCCGCCGCCGACGGGCCGGCGCCCTTCTGAAGTTCGTCGACCTTGAGCCAGGTGTTCCGGACGAGCGGGACGACCCGGTCGGCCATCACCGACACCCGACGGTCGAGGTCTTCCAGGTCCCGTCGGATCGCCTGCTCGACAGCGGAGAGGGCCGCCTCCCGTTGCTGCAGTCGTGTCTCGACCTGGGCGAGGCGCGTCGTGCCCGAATCGCGCTGCCCCTCAAGCCGCTTCACCGCCTCGGCGACCCGGCTCTCGATCGCCGCCCGGTCGGCCGACCGCAGCGTCTCGAGCGCCCGACCGACCCGTTCGCCGACCGCGCGGTCGAAGTCGGCGGAACCGATCGTGTGCGCGAGGCCCTGGTCGACCTCGGTCTTGAGGCGCGCGAGGAGTTCGACGTACTTCTCGCGCTCCCGCTCCTGGTCCTCCCGCATCCGCTGGTCGAAGTACGATTGGAGCCGGACCTGGAGGCCGGCGAGCGCCTGGGTCTGGGACTCGACCGTGGCGGCGAGCCGTGCCTCCTGGCCGAGTTCGAGGCGTCGTTCCATCGCCGCGACCTGCTGCTGGCCGGTCTGCGCGAGCTGCTCGCGCTGTTCCTTCGCGATCGCGTTCCAACGCGCCTCGAGGTCCTTTGCGCGACCGTCGATGAGCAGGCCGAGCTTCGTCTCGAGCTCCCGCACTTCCCGCGTCCGTCGAAGGTCGACCTCGGCGAGCCGTTCCTTCAAGATCTCCCGGACCCGGCTCTCGGTCTCCTCCCGGAGGGCGACGCCCTGGTCCTTCGCCTCGCGCAGCT
>JASHUL010000168.1 GCA_030039995.1 Thermoplasmata archaeon | reverse complement strand
GCGGCGCGCGGTCCGATGTACTTATACGGCGCCCGCCTCCCGCCGGAGGCTCCGATGGCCGACCTGCCCCCGAAGGAGACGGCGTTCATCGACTGGTACCTCGCCGTCGTCGAGGCGGCCGACCTCTCCGACAAGCGCTACCCCGTGAAGGGGATGAACGTCTGGCCGGCGTACGGCTTCCGCGCCCGCCGGAACCTCGACCGCATCCTCATCCGGGAGACGGAGGCGAGCGGCGCCGAGGCGGTGGAGTTCCCCGCCCTGATCCCCGCGACCGAGTTCGCGAAGGAGAAGGAGCACATCAAAGGGTTCGACGCCGAGGTCTACTGGGTCACGAAAGGCGGCCTCACCGACCTCGACATCCCTCTCGTGCTGCGGCCCACCAGCGAGACGGCGATCTACCCGATCTTCGCGGTGTGGGTGCGCTCCCACCGGGACCTGCCGCTCAACGTCTACCAGATCGTGAACACGTTCCGCTACGAGACGAAGACGACCCGCCCGTTCCTCCGCGTGCGCGAGATCCATTTCTTCGAGGAACACACCTGCCAGGCCAACGAGGCCCACGCGACCGAGCGCGTCGGCTCGAACCTCGCGGCGTTCCGCCGCATGGCGGAGGCGTTCGCCCTCCCGTATCTACCGGTCCGCCGGCCCGAGTGGGACAAGTTCCCCGGGGCGTTCTACTCGATCGCGCTCGACTGCCCGGTCGGGGAGGCTCGAACGCTCCAGCTCGGCAGCATCCACCATTATCGGGAGAACTTCTCGCGGCCGTACGAGATCCGCTACGAGGCCGCCGACGGCTCGCAGCAGTACGTCCATCAGACGACGTTCGGCCTTTCCGAGCGGCTACTGGGCGCGATCGTCGCGGTCCACGGGGACGGGAAGGGCGCCGTGTTCCCGAGCGCGATCGCCCCGTACCAGGTGGTCGTGATCCCGATCCCGGGCTCCGATGCGGGCGAGGCTCCCCTCCGGACCGCGGGCGAAGTCGCGGACCGGCTCGCGCGGCACGGTCTGCGGGTCCACCTGGACGGCGGCGACGAGCGGCCGGGGGCGAAGTACTACCGCTGGGAGCAGGCGGGCGTACCGCTCCGCCTCGAAGTGGGCCGCCGGGAGGCGGAGTCCCGCTCGCTGACGAGCGTCGACCGCCTCGGCACGAAGGGCCGGGTCGCGATCGACCGGCTCGAGCACGAGGTCCCGGAGCGGCTCCTCGACTTCGACCGGGCGCTCCGTGCGCGCGCGCACGCCGCGTTCGTCGAGTCGTTCTCGGTCGCGGGGTCGCTCGACGAGCTCGCGGGCTCGACCCGCGTGCGCGTCGTATCCTGGTGCGGTTCGGAAGCGTGCGGCCATCGGATCGAGACGGCGATCGACGGGGCGCTCCTCGGGACGCCGGAAGAGCCCCTGCCGATCCCGCTCGGCGCGCCCGGCCCGTGCGTCGCGTGCGGGGCGAGCGCGGACCCGCGCTGGGCGGTCGCCGGACGGCCGCTCTAGGACGAGCGGGGTCGACTTACGGCGGCGGGGACGCCGGCGCCGGTGGGTTCGGGAGCATCAGCCACATCCCCGAGAGTCCGAACAGTAGGAGCGTGATCACGACCGCGTAGACGCCGTTGTCGATCCAGACGCCGAACGATACCCCCCACCAGACGTAGAACGCGACCGCGAGCACGACCAGGGACGCGAACCCCCAGAACGACAGGCGCCGGACGAACGACATCTCCCGGAACCGGACGGGCTCGGGAAGCGACGAGACGTCCGTCGAATCGGCCATCGGCCCGCTTCGAGCCGGCCCTCGTTAGATAACCCTTGCGGGGATTCGGCCTCGGGAGCGCGACGTCGGCGCCGCGCGCCCCGAGCCACAGATTTAACCGATATCCCGAACTAGAACCGACGCGATGCCGGGGTCTCCCACCGGGGGGGAGGATTCGGGCTCGGAGGGCTCCTCCTTCGAGCAGCTCTCCCCGGAACAGCATCGGACCCTCGCGTACGCGAGCTCGGTCGGCTCGGAGTTCGACTTCCCGCTGCTCGTCGCCGCGATGGGCGGGGACGAGGAGCGCCTCGCCGAGCAGCTCGAGCACCTGGTGCACCTCGGCGTGCTGCGGGAGCGGGTCGGCGGCGACCGGTTCTCCTTCGTCGAGGAGGAGTTCCGAGCCCGCATCTACCGATCGCTGACCGAGAGCCGGCTCCGGGTGCTGCACCGCAAGATCGCCGAGGCGATGGAGGCGATGTACCCCACGCCCTCCGCGGAGGTCGTGGCCGAGCTGGGGCGGCACTTCTTCCTCGGCAAGGTGCCGGAGAAGTCGCAGCGGTACAACCGGCTCGCGTCCGAGAACGCCCGCGCGGCGGACGACCCCGAGTCGGCCGCCCACTACCTCGAGCGCGTGCGCGTCGACCTCGAGGCGGCGCCGGGCGACCGTCGGAACGAGCTCGCCGAGGTCGACGCCGCGCTCGGCGACCTCTACTACTCGACCGCGAACTTCTCGGCCGCCGACCGGTACTTCACGGCCGCCCTCGGACGTCTCGGGAGCGCGGAGCCGCGGATCCGAGCCCGCCTCCTGCTCGCGCGCGCGGAGGTCGCCCGGGAGAAGCTCGACGTCGAGACGGCGAGCCAGCAGGCGACGGAGGCCCTCGAGCTGTTCGACGCGGTCGGCGACGGGACCGGCCGAGCGCGGACGTACCGCCTCCTCGGACGGGTCGCCTTCCACCGCGGGGCGTACCGCGACGCGCTCGACGAAAGCATGCGGGCGCTCGAAGCGCTCGGCGAGGACCGGGACCCGCGGATGGTCGGAGAGCTCGCCATCGAGATCGGCAACTCGTTCGCGTTGCTCGGACCGGACGTGCAAGGGGAGGCGGTCGACTGGTATCAGCGCGCGATCGACCGGCTCACCCGGGCCGGCGATTGGGTCGAGCTATCGCGCGCCTACCACAACCTCGGGGTCTCGCTCGGCGAGCGCCGGCCGGTCGATGGACTCGAGCAGCTCGACCGGGCCCGGGAGATGGGGGACCGCGCCCACGACCCGCGCTCGGTCGGTCGCGCGCTCCTCTCGGGCGTCGAGTTCCGCCTGTCGCTCGGCCAGCTCGAGGAGGCGGCGCGCGACAACGAGCAGGCCGGCCGGCTGCTCGAGCGCCTGAACGACGACCTCGGCCTCGAGCAGGTGGAGGTCAACCGCGGGCTGATCGCCGAGAAGCAGGGGCAGTGGGACGACGCGGAGCACGCCTACGAGCGGGCGATCGATGCGTGCCGGCGGTTCCGTCTCCGCGCGGACGAGGCCGAGGTCTACCTCTACCTCGCCCGCCTGCGGTTCAAGACGCGGAACTGGGAAGGCTCCCGCCACGCGTTCCGGGCCGCGACGAACCTGGGCGTGAGCGACCTCAAGCCCGCGCTCGCCGCGCAGGTCGAGGAGCTCCGTCGCCAGCTGGACGCGTCGCCCGACAGCGGGCGGGCGGTCCCGCCGACCGGCACGCCGTCGCCGTAGCGCGGGGCCATTGGATTATCTACCGGAGTCCCCGTCGAAGGCTGCGATGCCGGGGTTCGACGCGTCGAAAGCTTCGACGGTGCCCCCGGTGTTCGGTCGAGGGGAGGCGGTCACCGAGATCGACCGGACGCTCGAACGGGTCCGCGCGGGCGCCGGCGAGGGGCTCCTCCTGTCGGGCGAGGACGGGGCGGGCAAGAGCGTGTTCTTTCGGACGGCGATCCAGCACGCCCGCCACCGGGGGTTCCGGGTCCTCGAGGGACGGGCGCTCCCGGCGGAGATCCCGCAGCCGTTCTCGCTCCTTCGCGACCTCGCCCGCTCCGCCGACCGCGCGCCCGCGACCGAGCGCTCGGGCGGGGGCGCCGAGCCGACGGTCCCGGTCTTCCTCGCCCCGTACCCCGCCGAGGACGGCGGCGACTCCGCCCGCCTCGCCGACCCCGGCGAGCCGGCACCGGAGTCGGAAGGGCTCGCGAGCGTGCTGACGCCGCTGGACGCTCCGGGCGAATGGATCGGCTCGGTCCGCAACGAGCTGTACGCCAACGTGATCCAGTATCTCGGCGAGCTCGCGCGCGCGCGGCCGGTGCTGGTGGCGGTCGACGACCTCCACTTCGCGGACGCGGCGTCGATCGAGTTCTTCGCGCGGCTCGTCCCCGAGCTCGCGCAACATCGGATCGGGCTCGTCGCGACGATCGCGACCGGGACCCGGATCCCGGGACCGGCGCGCGAGCCGATCGAATCGCTCGCCCGTTCCACGACCGTCCGGACGGTCCCGCTGCGCCCGCTCACGATCGCCGAGGTCGCCGAGTTCGCCCAGTGGGTGCGCCGGGGAATCCCGGCGGACGCCGCGGACGTGCTGCGCTGGCACGCGCAGACCGAGGGGAACCCGCTGTTCGTCGAGCAGCTCGTCCGGTCGACGACGGGCGTCGGGACGCCCGCCCCGCCCCCGAGCGCCGGCGGCCCCGCGGACCTGAACGCGGTCCTCTTCGCCCGCGTGCGCGGCCTGGGGGAGGCCGAGCGGAGGA
>JASHUL010000167.1 GCA_030039995.1 Thermoplasmata archaeon | reverse complement strand
ACTGGCTCGGCCGGCTCGCGAAGGAGTTCTCCTCCGTCGAGTGGGAGTGGGTCCCGCGGGAACAGAACGTGCGGGCCGACGAACTGTCCAAACTCGCGCTGGAAGAGCACCGGCCGATCGCCCAGCGGCTGCGAGCCGCGACGGGCTCCGCGCGGGAGGCCCCGGGCGATGCGAACCCGCGCCCGGAGCGGTCCGATCCGGACCCGACCGGCTAACCCCACCGTACGGTGTAGACGAGGGTGCGGCCCTCGATCGCGGCGCGAGCGCGAGCGGAGTCGACGTACGTCGCGAACGCGGCCGCAGCTTCCGGCGACAGCTTCGGGCGGACGCCGTAGCCGCGCGGGGTCGCCTGACCGAGGAAAAGCTTGGGTTCGGGCGGCGGGGTCGGCGGGCTGAGTTCCGGAGGAGGATTCGCCAGCTTGCGGAGGGTGCCGCTCATTCGTCCTCGGACCGGCCCGGGTACGTCGGGAAGCCGTTCCGGTCGTAGCGAGGTCCCATGCACGGGATCACGGCGAGCGGGAGGCGCATCGCGTCGACGCCCCAGCTCCCAAGGGGTGCCGCGGCCAACATCTCGCGCGAATCGGAGGCGTCCGACACGGTCCCTCAGGGGGTGTCAGACGCCCGTCGTACATAAACCCCGAGCCTCGACTGGAAACTCGGGGGTCCGGCGTGACTTCTCGATAGAGAGCGTTGGCGGACACTCCGCTGACCGGTAGTCCGGGCGCGGCGCCGCGCGGGCCGTTACTTATGGAGGTCCGTCTTCGGGGGGGTCGCGCGATGGGCGGTAACGGGGGCCTCTCCTCGGGCGTCGGGGCGTTCCTGCAGCAAGCCGAGGCACGTCTCCTGGAGCTGGGTTGCGAGGCCCAGCAGGCCGACTGGCTCTACGCGACGTACATCAACCCCGACAGCGAGGCGCTCGCCGCGCGCACGTACGCGCGCGTGATCGAGGCGACGGTCGAACTCGCCAAGGAGTCCACGCGGTTCGCGGCCGACCGGACCTCGCCCGAGGAGACCCGCAAGCTCTCGCTCCTGCGGCTCGCCCTGCCGATGATCGCCCCCTCGGACCCGGCCGAGTCGCGGGAGCTCACCTCTCTGGTCGCGTCGATGCAGGGAGCGTACGCTCGCGGCCGGCACGTCCCGATCGGCTCCCAGGACCCGGCGGATGTCCAGGCACTGTCCCGGATCCTCTGGACGAGTCGCGACCCGTCGGTCCTCGAGGACGCGTGGTCGGGTTGGCATCGCGTCGGCCGCGGCATCCGGCCCGGCTTCACCCGCTACGTCGAGCTCGCGAACCGGGGCGCGCGCGAGCTCGGCTTCGCCGACACCGGCGTGATGTGGCGGTCGAAGTACGACATGCCTCCCGAGGAGTTCGCGGCCGAGGTGGAGCGACTCTGGGGCCAGGTCCGGCCGCTGTATCGGTCGCTGCACGCGTACGTGCGGCGACGGCTCGCGACGACGTACGGCGCGGACCTCGTGCCCGTGAGCGGCCCCATCCCCGCGCACCTCCTCGGCGATATGTGGGCCCAGTCCTGGGAGAAGGTCTACCCCGTCCTCGCCCCGCCGGGCGACGGAGGTCACTTCGACCTGACCCGCGCCCTCACGGATCGCCACACCCCACCCGAAGAGATGGTGCGCTACGCCGAACGGTTCTTCACGTCGCTCGGGCTCGACCCGCTGCCCGCGACCTTCTGGGAGCGCTCGATGATCACCCGGCCCCGCGACCGGGAGGTCGTCTGCCACGCCAGCGCGTGGAGCGTCGACTTCGCCGAGGACATCCGGATCAAGATGTGCATCGAGATCACGGCCGAAGACTTTCACACGGTCCACCACGAGCTCGGGCACAACTACTACCAGCGGGCGTACGCCCGGCAGCCGTACCTCTTCCGCGACAGCGCCCACGACGGGTTCCACGAAGCGCTCGGCGACACGGTCGCCCTCTCGGTGACGCCGGACTACCTCACCGAGATCGGACTCGCTCCCCCCGGGACGAAGTTCGCGGACGACGTCGGCCTGCTCCTCGACCGGGCGCTGCAGAAGGTCGCGTTCCTGCCGTTCGGGCTCGCGGTCGACCGGTGGCGATGGAAGGTGTTCTCCGGCGAGGTCGGACCGGCGGACTACAACCGCACCTGGTGGGAGACCCGGTCCGAGTATCAGGGAGTCGCCCCGCCCGTGCCCCGCGGGGAAGAGGAGTTCGACGCCGGAGCGAAGTACCACGTGCCGGCGAACGTCCCGTACATGCGCTACTTCCTCGCTGCGATCCTCCAGTTCCAGTTCCACCGGGCCCTCGCGAAGCAGGCCGGGCACACCGGCCCGTTGCACCGAGCCTCGATCTACGGCTCGCGCGCCGCCGGAGCGCGGTTGCGGGCGATGATGGAGATGGGCCAGAGCCACGAGTGGCCGGACGCTCTCGAAGCGCTCACGGGGGAACGCCGGATGGACGCGCAGGGACTGCTGGAGTACTTCGCGCCCCTCCAACAGTGGTTGGACGAACAGAACCGCGGAGCGCCCGTCGGCTGGTAACGCGACATCGCCCCATCCCCGTCGACCCGCGACTCCGCGGCCACGCTCTTATCTGTGGGACGAGTGAAGACCCTCGCCCGACGATGCTGCTCCATCCCGGCGAGAGTAAGCTGCGCAGCGCGTACGCCGTGATCGAAGGGTACGGCCCTTCCGCGTACCAGGGCCCCGGGGTCCTCTACCTCACGACCCACCGGATCCTCTTCGAATCGAACGTATCGGGAGGATTCGTCCGAGGGCTGGTGCGCGGCAAGGATACCGTCACGGTGCTCGAGGTCCCGCTTCCCCACGTGCGGAACGCCTCCGTCCGCCGAGGGCGCTTGGGTCGGCCTCGGCTCCAGCTCGAGCTGACCGCCGGCCGCCCCGCGTTCGACGTGCTCGACCCCGAGGCCTGGACGTCGGCGATCGCGGTCGCCAAGCGCTCGATGCCGGCTCCTCCGGGGAGCGGTCCGATCGCGACGCATACGATCGAGCGGCAGGTCGTCAAGATCCGGTGTCGGTACTGCGGGGGCCTGGGCAACGAGGTCGACGGTCGCTGCCCGACGTGCGGCGCCGCGCTGTAGCCGGTCGGCGTCAGTTGTCGGCCGGCGGGGCGGCCGGTCCGCTCGCTTCGGGCCGAAGGTACAGGAGCCCGTGGCCGCCGGAGTCGGGTCGGAGAGCGTCCACGGCGTGGGCGAGCAGCTCGTACGCTGCGTCCTCCTCCTCCGCGAGGTCGCTCGAGCGGGACTCTTCCGGAACGTACACGCGGAGATTCCGCCCGTGGATCCCGAGGAGCACGGGACCCGAGCCGTCCCTCCGCGCCCACGCGAAGAGGCGCTGCGACGGGCGCTCGATCACGCCGACCCAGCGAAGCGTGCCGAACCATCGCCCCGAGAGCCGGGCGAGCACCGATTCGGGCGCGATGCCTTCCGGCACCCGGACGTGAGCGATCGGGCGGATCGGTGTCGTGCCGGCCGACCCGAGCTCGGGAGGTCGGACCAGCGAGCGATAGCCGTTCGAGGACCACTCCACGAGACCCTCGCGCTCCAGCCGGTGGAGGGCACGGGACAGCGACTCGGGGTGCGCCCCGAGCGCGCGGCGCAGCCCGTTGAACGCGATGCGGCCCCGGAGCTCCTGCAGCGTGAGGAGCACGCGGTCGTCGAGCCGACCGCCCGCCGTCCCCTCCGATACCTCGCGGTCCGGGGCCATCGGCGGTAAACCGGTCCGGCCCGATTTAACGCGGCGGTAACGGACCCACCACCTAGTGCGAGACGTTCCGGGCGGCCCGGGGCACCGCGCTCCGTCGGCCGAAGTGTGACCGGCCCGGGGTCGACCCGCTCAATATCGAGGACCGAGCCGTGTACCGCACGGAACGAACGAAGTTCCGAGGTACGCAACATGACGCATCCGGGAGGAGACGGAGAGGGCGGCGAGGGTCGAAACCACTACGGCCCGTGGGTCTGGACGGCCTATCGGGCCCACAACGAGCTGCTGCGCGAGAAGCTGAAAAAGCGCTTCGAGGCGCAGGAGGGGCCGTGGCTCGACCGGGTCGCGGACGTGCTCGTCGAGATCGTGAACGCGCGCTGGGAAGGCGGCCGGAAGAAAGAGAAGGAGCTGGGTCAGCTGTACTCGAAGCTGGACGCGCTCCTCGAGGAGTGAGTTCGATGTCGCTTCGACCCACCGAGGCGCCGATCCCGATCCAGCCACCCATCGGCCCCGAGCCGTCGCTCCCGTGGCCGACCCGTCGCGCGCCCGGCGTTGGGGGGGCGAATGTCGCTGACTGAGCTCGAGACGCGGATCACCTCGGCGGTCGACTCGGTCGCGCCCGCGGTGGCCTCGGTCGAGAGCCTCCGGCTGGGGCGGCGCCGCGGCTGGGGAGGCCCGTTCGGCGCGCAGGCCCAGGCGAGCGCCTTCGTGATCGACCCGGCCGGCTATCTCGTCACGAACCAGCACGTGGTCGACGGGGCGGCGCAGCTGCGCGTCCAGCTCGCCAATGGGCAGGAGCTCGCGGGCGAGGTCGTCGGCGGTGACCCCGTCACGGACGTCGCGCTCGTGAAGGTCGATGCGGTCGGCCTCGCGTCCGTCCGTCTCGGTCGGTCCGAGGACCTGCGCGTCGGCCAGATCGTGCTCGCGATCGGGAACGCGCTCGGCCTTCCCGGCGGTCCCACGGTCTCCACCGGGGTCGTGAGCGCTCTCGGCCGGCCGCTGCCCGGGTCCGACTTCGTGTTCGAGGGTCTCGTCCAGACCGACGCCGCGATCAATCCGGGCAACAGCGGCGGGCCGCTCGTCGACCTTTCGGGTTCCGTCGTCGGGGTGAACACCGCGATGGTGCCGTTCGCCCAGGGCGTCGGGTTCGCGATCCCGATCCACGCCGTGAACCGGATCGCCGACGAGCTTCGAGCGAAGGGTCGGATCGTGCGCCCCTGGATGGGGATCACGGTCGCCGAGCTCCGGCCCGAAGTCGCCTTGCGCTACGGTCTCGAGGTCGGTTCCGGCCTTCTCGTCGGAGAAGTCGCGCCGCGTTCTCCCGCCCATAAGGCGGGACTCAAGGCCGGGGACGTCGTGACCCGGGTCGGGCCGAGCGAGGTCCGTAACGTACGGGACTTGGTCGGGGCGCTGTCGCAATACCCCGTGGGGACCGACGTGGAGGTCGGCTACCGGCGCAAGGGTTCGGCGTACTCGACGAACGTCCCGCTCCAGGAGAATCCCGAGGTCGCGGCGCCGAGTGAGTGAACCCCTTCGAGGGGGTCGGGGGGCGCGTCTACCGGACCCCGACTTCCGCCGGCCCTCCCAGCGTGCTATCTAAGTGCTAGCACCGCCTTCGGCACCGGGGGCTCGGCCATGGTGGTGGACTTCAAGATCAAGCGCTCTCCGGCGTACCGCGTCGCTTCGATCACGTGGAAGGGGCCATGGAACGAAGCGCGCATCCGTGCCCAGTTCGGGCGGATCGACCGCTGGGCGAAGCAGCACGGGCTCCGTACCGGCCGCTGGGTTTTCCGCGAGCCCGGCACCCGGACCTGGGAGGTCGCGATCGAGGTACGGGGCGAGGTGAGCGCGGAGGATCCGATCCGGTTGCGGACGTTCCCCGCGTGCTCCGTCGCGAGCGTGGTGTTCGACCCGAAGGTCGTCTCTCCCGCCGTCGTGTACCATGGGGTGACCGACTGGTTGCGCTGGCGAAAGCGCGACAAGACGATCCGCTCGGTCGGGGCGTACCGGGAGCTGTACGACCGCGACCCGTGGCGCGACGCGAAGGCGTGGGCGCACACCGAGGTCCAGGTCGTCGTGCGGCGCTAAGCGTCGCCGACGTTCGGGCTACGTCACGGGCGCGAGCCGCCCGAGCGTTCTCGTGCTTCCCCAGAGCGCGAGGAAGGGTCCGATCACCGCGAGCACGGGAGAGAGCAGCAAGAGGTACGCGTCGTACGGGACCGTCACGAACAACGACGCGAGAGGGATGAGCAGGAGCAGCAGCAGGATCGCGTAGCACAGTCCCGCGCCGCCCAGCGCCCCCGACTGGAACCGGTTGCCCGCGAGGAGCAGCCCGACCATGATGCCGATGCCGCCGATCCAGGCGAGCAGAAATCCGAGGATCGCGGTGACGGCGCCGAACGGCTGACCGGATTCGAGGCAGGTGAGCGCATGGCTCGGGTGGCCCGACACGCAGGAGATCAGGCCCGAGGTATCTCCGACGACGACCGCGGCGGCGACCAGGATGAGGAGGAATCCGATCGAGCCGATGATGCAGAGGATCGACGCGACGTAGAACCGGGGGTCGATCTTCCGGAGCAGCGAGAAGCTCTGCCGGTAGAGGAACAGCGACAGGAGGAGCAGGATCGCACCGGTCAGTACGAGGATCGCGGTGACCTCGATGAACCGCGAGTTGATCGTGAAGAACCCGCCGGGGAAGTCGGCCGCCACGAACAGGATGACGACCGGAACGACGATCGTGATGATCGCGCCCACGAACCCCAGACCGGCCCCGAGGCCGAGTCGGCCCGCGCCCTTCCGATCCATGGTGCGCACCTGGATCGAGGACGGAGTCGACATGGGCGCCTTCGGGCGGGGCAGACGACGGTGCCTATCTAACCTTCGCGCGGGCCGGCCGGCGCTACCTCCCGCCGGCGCGAGTCGCCTCGGCGGCCATCACGGCCGACCGGAGGATCGGAAGTCGTTCCCTCAACGCCCGCACCAGCCCCTCGACGTCCTTCGGCGCGACCGTTCCGCGGAGTTCGACCGAGAGCGAGTGTCCGCGTTCGCGGTGCACGCGCCGGACGTGAAGGTCCGCCCGGATCTTGGGATGGCCCGACAGCCGGACCGAGAACTCTCGCGCCGACGCGAAGCGCTGCCATTCCGCGCTGCCCAGGGCCCGAACGAGGTGACCGACCGGCTCGGCGAGGCTTTTGTGCGTCGGCTCGGGCAACGGCAGCCAGCCCCCGGGGACCACCTCCCAGTGGTCGACGTTCCGGAAGCCGCGGGCGGCGAAGCCATGCAGGGCGGCCGCGCTGAGCCGGAGGAGGTCCGCCGGGCCGACCACTTCGCGTTCCCGCAACAATCGTTCGAACTGGCGGAGCACCGGGACGTTGGGTTCGTCGAGTCGCTCGTGCCGCAGGTCGATCTCGAGCAGCACTCGGCCGAACGGTCGCGGGCGCCGCTTTCGACTCGCACCCCCGAGGGGCCAGTCCAGGATGGAGGTCGGACCGATCAGGTCCGGTGCGGAGAGCGGTGGGCTGCGGAACCGGGGGTACGGAGACATCGCCGGACGCGTCGGGACCTTGTCGGCCGAGTTAAGCTATTGCGAGCACCGGCAATCCCGCCCTGATGGATGGCTCGCTCGGTCCCCCGCGACCGCTCTCCCGCAAGGAGAGGCGGAAGCTGCTCCAGGCGGGCTTGGTCTACGCGGTCGCGATCGGGTTCGGCATCGCCCTCTTTGCGGGAGCGGTGCCCGGAGTGCCTGCGCCCGCCACCGTGTACGTCACCGTCGCCGGCCACTCGTACTTTAGCTACGGGTACTTTCTCCCGCTGCCTCAGCTCGGCCGGAACAGCACGCCCCCCGCCTCGGTCGAGTTCCACAACGTGACGTTCTGGGTCTGGACGTCGGGTTGGTACGACCCGCGAGGGAGTTACGTCAGCGGCAACGGTACCGAGCCGAACGGCACGACGTATTCTTTCGTGCTCGGTGGCTCGCCCACGAACGCGAGCCGGGTGACGACGTTCGTCGCCCCGGGAGGCGAGTTCGCGGCCGGATGGACCGGCGGCTACTTCCTCGACCTGCTGGTCGAGGTGCCGGTCCAGGTACCCGGCGGATAGCCCCGGGCTCTCCGGACGACGCGCGGCTGCCCGTGGTCATATCGCTCGCACGGTCCGGCTCGTCGACGGCATCGAGATCCCCACGACGACAGCGGAAGGTGCCGCACACAGGAGACGGACACTCCTGGTGCAGGGACGAGCGCAAGTTCACCGACGAGTGGGTGCCGCCCGCGGTTCGCGAGCACGGTCGCCGGCCGAAAAGAGACCGGGCCGCCGGGGTCGGGGTAGAACCATCAACCCTTCTTCGGGGTCCCCGATGACCCAGGAACGTCCCTGGAGGTGCTCCCGCCCGACCCAGGCGATCGTCAGTGCGTCGAGCTCGTCGTGGGAGAGTTCGGACCTCGCGCCCGCCGTCCGGACCCCAAGCCGCCCGAGCCCGCGGGCGAGCTCACCGACGCCGCGGCCTTTCCGGGGGATGCCGAGAAGGTCCTGGGCCGCTCCCGGATAACCTTCGACGACCCGAAACCCGGACCGGCCGAGCCGACCCGCCAGCCGCATGCCGCGGACGGTGAGCATGCGCATCGGGCCGAGCGTGAGAGGAAAGAACCGGATGCGACGTCGCAGTAGCTCGCGGTCGCACTCTCGAAGATGCGGCCCGGTCCGGTCCTCGATCGTGCGCCGACCGCGCGGAAGCGAGAGGGGGGCGTCGATGATGATGAGCGCGGGCTGCGTCTCGTCGGCGAGAGCCTCGATCTCCGAGTCGGCGTGGGCCACTCCGACGCGCGCCCTCCGCCCCGTCGAGATCACACACCATCCGGTCGAGCGATGGGGCGAGCCCGCCAGGTCGAGCCCGAGCACGGTGTTCCGGGCGGCCGCGCGCGGCGCCGCCCGCGCGGGCGCGCCCGAACGGATCTCACCGGACACGGGCGATTCCCGCGGGCACCCGGCTACACCGATTCGAGCATCGATTCCCGGGTGAGGATACGGTGGGCCTCCACCTCGGGGTCTCCGGCCGCCCGGTGGAACTTCGCGAGGGCCCGACCGTCGCGCTCGATCACCCGGTTCTGGAGCCACTCGTACTCGTGGAAGATCAGAGGGTCCTCGAGGTCCTGGCGGATCCGAGCGACCCAGTCGACAGGGTGGCGGAGCGACCACCAATAGGCCGTGATCCACGAGCCGAACGCCTCCCACACCAGGTCCTCATCGAGAACTCGCCGCCGGGTCAGCGTCCCCACCAGCTCGAAGAACGTGATCACCTCGACGCTGGCGATGTCCTCGTGCGCCTGCTTGAGCAGCCGGTCGCTGAGATGGCGCCGAACCGAACGCATGCGGGTCGAGTCGAATTTGTCCCGGAGGTTCATCACCGCGTTCGCGGAATTCAGGACCTGCGTCTGATGCGTCTGCCAGAAGAGGATGATCAGGGTTCCGATGGCCAGGGTCCACGTACTGATGGCGGTGATGATCGCGACGCTCGGCCAATCGATCTGCACCATCGCTCGCTACGGTCCTCCCCGGGCACGCCCCCATCCGCACTCTCGCTTCCGAGGATAAACTAGCGCTGGCGGCGACGAGAGCGACGGGCGACGGCGGCCCGCGCCGGCTTACCCGTCGCCGTGCGCCCGCCGACGGTGGGCCCGGAGCTCTCCCGCCGAGAGGAACCGGCGTTCGCACGTGGGGCACGTCAGTCGATCGGCCGTGGCCGCGTCCACGCGGCCGGCGTGACTATCGACCCGATGCGCCGCGAGCGCCTCTTCGGACCGAAAGATCCGTCCGCAATCCGAGCAGACGGCCTCCACCTCATCGTATTCAACGAACGGCATCGCCGCACCCCGGAACCGCGCGGCCCGGACCGACCGGATACCGGGCGGCCCTCGGTAGGCGTCCGAGGGGCAAAGACCTTGGGGTTCGTCAGACGCCGGAGCGGTCGGACCGTCGGGAGGTCACTGGACGTCCGGACGGCGGTTTATCGCTCGGTCGGTCCATCGAGCCGCTACGACCGCGTTCGCTGACCGAACGACCAGATCCCGGGCGCGCGGGCTCAACTAGTACCGGCTCCGTACGCCCCCGGAACGGGGCGACATGACCGTCACGGATAGGGCGTCGGTCGGGTACTCCGTGCGCAGCGCGACGGTCGAGGACGCGCCGCCGATCGCCGCGATCTACAACGACGCGGTGGCGACCACCGTCGCGACGTTCGATACCGAACCCCGATCTCTCGAAGCGCAACGAGCCTGGCTCGAGCAGCACCGAACCCCCTGGACCGTCCTCGTCGCGGAGGACGCGGGGACGGTCGTCGGATGGGCGTCGTTGAGCCCGTGGTCCGACCGGAAGGCGTACGCCGGGACGGCCGAGGTGTCGGTCTACGTCGCGGCCACCCATCGGGGGCGAGGTTGCGGCGGGGCGCTCATGGACCGCCTCGTCGGCGCGAGCGATGCGGCGGGGTTCCACACGCTGATCGCGCGGGTCGCGGAGCCGAATCCGGCCAGTCGTCGGCTCCACGAACGTCGGGGGTTCGTTTCGGTCGGCGTGATGCACGAGGTCGGTTGGAAGTTCGACCGCTGGGTCGATGTCCGCATCTTTCAGCGACTGTTGGCTCCCGCGCGGTCGGACGGACTCCCGCGGTCGGGACCCGGTCAGTCGTAGCGTGCGTCCGACGCCATCCGATTGAGGACCTCTCCGCATCCCGGACAGACGGCGAGCCGCCAATCCGGGTCGACCGGCACGACCCGGCCGCACTTCGGGCAACGGACCGCCTCTCCCGTCTCGGGCATGGCGCCGGGGATACGGCTCGAAGACCCTCGGAGTGCTAAAGGATTCCTCGGGGCCGAATCCCGGTGAACCGGGGGTTACCGGCGACTTTAATCGGTCGGTCGACTCCCTCGAGCGATGGGCATCTCTTCCGACGTCGTCCGCGAGCTTTTGGACGAGAGCGCCAAGCATCGCTGCCCCGACGATTCGGAGGTCTGCGTCCAGGTCTGCGCGATCGCGGACCTCCCGACCCGTTTCGGGGACTATCAGGTGGCGGCGTTCTGGAGCCCGTCCGACCGCAAGGAGCACGCCGCGTTCATTCACGGGGACGTCGTCGGCCGGGAGGAGATCCCGGTACGGCTGCACTCGGAATGCCTCACCGGGGACGCGATCGGGTCGTTGCGGTGTGACTGCCGCGACCAGCTGATCGAGTCGCTCGAGCGGATCGGCAAGATGGACGCGGGCATCGTGCTCTACCTCCGCCAGGAGGGACGGGGCATCGGGTTCGTGAACAAGATCCGCGCCTACCAATTGCAGGATGCGGGCTACGACACGGTCGAGGCGAACGAGCGGCTCGGCTTCCGGGCCGACGAGCGGGACTACGCGATCGCGGCCCACATGCTCGGCTCGCTCCGCGTCCGGTCGATCCGTATCATGACGAACAACCCGGCGAAGATGAAGGACCTCGCCGACCACGGGGTCCGGATCGTCGGGCGGATCCCGGTCGTCGTACCTCCGAACGACCACGACCGGGAGTACATGCGCACGAAGCAGGCCAAGCTCGGTCACCTGCTCGACTTGGAGCAGGAGGACGACTGGCGGGTCGACTCCGCCGGCGCGAAATGAGGGCCCGGATCGCCTTCCGGCCGCGGGCGGAGAGTGTTTAAACCTCGCCGGACTGGCCGCGCCGGCATGCCCGGCATCGGCTCCCTGCAAGCGAACCAGAACGCGACGATCGAAGGCACGATCACGGCGATCTCGGCCGTGCGGGACGTCACGACCGCCCGGGGTCCCGGACAGGTCGCGGACGCGACCGTCCAGGACGAGACCGGCACGATCACGCTGACCCTCTGGGGCGACGATACCCGGCGCTACTCGGTCGGTCAGAAGATCCGCATCACCGACGGCTGGGTGAAGGACTTCCGCGGCAAGCTCCAGATCTCGATGGGCCGCTCGGGCAAGATCACGGTCCAGCCGTAGGTCCGCGGGGCGGGGCCCCGGGAGCTCGCCCGGGGCCGGTGCTCACGCGCCGTGCGCTAGCTTCTTGAGCGACGAGACGAGTCCGCGTTCGATGGACGCGCCGTCGTTCCCCTCCCGCAGCTCCCGAGAGTTCCACGACCTCGACATCTTCGGTCAACTGCGCCGACGCGTGATCGCCTCGATCGTCGGGATGGTCGCGTGGATCAGCTTCACGCTGCTCTACGTGGCGTTCTGGGCCCACGGTTTCAACTGGTTCCAGAGCGTCATCGTCGTGATCGTTTCGCTGGTCGTCTTGGCCGGGGTGCTCGTCGGCGCGTGGGTCTCCTACGGGCTCGGGTTCCTGCGCCGCGGCTTCGACTGACGCCGCGGGAGGTTTCGGCGCCGGCCGGGGGCGTGGTCCCTTCGAGCACCCAGCGCTGAAACGCCTCGAAGTTGAACTCCCGACCGAGGTACCGGCGGATCAGCTCCGCGGCGGGGCGGCTCCCGCCCGGCGCGAGGATCTCCTCCGCGTACCGCCGGGCGGCCTCCCGATCCGTGAGGTTGCCGGCCGCGAGGAACGGTGTCAGGAGGTCCCGCGCGATCACGACCGACCAGAGGTAGGTGTAGTAGAACGCCGAGTAGCCGGTCAGGTGGGCGAACGACGCCTCGGGATGATAGTCGTCGGGCAGGGGGCGGGGGTAGTGCCGATCCCACGACGTACGGAACGAGCCCGAGACGTCGATCCCCTTCGGGTCGCGGTCGTAGTAGTCGAGCGAGATCGCCGACAGCGCGACCTGGCGCAGGTACCGCGCGGCCCGCCCGAACGCGTCCGCCGAGCGCAGCCGGCGGAGCAGTTCGGCGGGGATCGTCTCCCCGGTCTCGGGGTTCCGGGCGAATCGCGCGAGCGTCGCCGGGTCGCGGGCCCACTCCTCGAACAGCTGCGACGGGGCCTCGATGAAGTCCCACTCGATCTGCCAACCGGAATTGCTGAGCCAGCGAGGCTGGCCCGAGAGGATCCCGTGCAACAGGTGGCCGAACTCGTGGAAGAACGTGACGACGTCCCGCCAGTCCATCCGCGCCTGTTCGATGGGCACGGACGGGTCGAGGAAGTTGCAGACCAGCGCGAGCTGGGGCCACTGGTACGCCCCGAGCCCGAGCCGGACCGGAAAGCAGGCCGCGTGCCCGTACTTCCCTTCCCTCGGAACGACGTCGAGATAGAAGCGACCGAGCCACTCCGACCTTCGGGACACGTCGAACGCCTGCACCGTGGGGTGCCAGGTGGTCGCGTCCGGCACCCGCTCGATCGTGAGCCCGAACAACTCGCGGCACAGCTCGAAGAGACCGTCGCGCACGCGCTCGTACGGCAGATACGCGCGGAGCGCGCGGGCGTCGACCCCGAATCGTTCGGTGCGGAGTTTTCCGTCGTAGTAGCCCCCGCCCAGGAACACCTCCGCGTCCCACGGCTCGAGGGTCGTCGCGGTCGGCTCGTCGCGCTGCTTTCGCTCGAGGCACTGCTGGAGCTCGGCCGCGGCGGGCTCGCGGAGTGTGCGGTCGAGCCGGTCGAGGAACCGGTGGGCGGCCGCCGGCCGTTCGATCATCTTGGTCTCGAGCGCGTACTCGGCCCAGTTCTTGTATCGGAGGCCGGTGGCGAACTCCGACCGGAGACCGAGGAGCTCCCGGAGCACGGGGTCGTTCTCGGGGTACGCCCGGTTCATGAACTCGTAGAGGAGGTCGCGGCGCACGGTCGCGTCGTCGCAGTACGCCATGATCGGGAGGAAGTCCGGATATCGGGTCGTGAGGTGGATCGCGCCGTCCGGACCGGGACGGTGGGCCGCGACGTAGTCGGGCGGCATCCCCGCCAGGCGGCCGGGACCGTCGAGCCGGGTCTCGCGTTCGAGCGAGGCGATGTTTTCCTGGAACTGGTTCGACACCCGTTCGATCTCGTTCGCGGTGTGGAGCAGTCGCTTCCGGTCGGCCGGAGACGCCTCGACGCCGGCGCGCCGCATGTCCCGCAGGAACTTTCGCACCGCGAATCGGGTCTCCGAGTCCGCCGCCCGCAGGTCGAGCGACCGGAGCCGGGCGTAGAGGCCGGCGTCCAGGAGGAGTTCGTTCCAGAACCGGTCGGCCGCTTCCGAGATCGCCCGACCGGCCGCCCGAACCTCCGGCTCGACGTGGACCGCGAAGATCAGGGCGCCGTGAACGTTCAGGTCGCGCGCGCGGACCGAGAGGCGGTCGAGCGGCTCCACAAGGTTCGACAGGGTCGCGCGGTCCTTCGCTACCGAAAGTCGCGCGAGCGAGCGTCGCTCCTCGGCGAGCCGCGCGTTCCCCCGCCGGGTCAGCTCGGCCGCCGACAGGTCGAACGGCAGGTCACCGAGCGAGGGGGGCCATGCGATCGCCGCCGGGGAGTCGCCGGGCAACGACGACCCCGGAACGGTCCGGAATCATAGCTTCGTCGTCCCGACTCCCGGCTCCGGCGGGGTGGCCGCCCCCCCGACGGGCTCGGGGGCCAGGCGAAGGCCGAGGAGCACCTCGCCCGAAACGATCCACATCTTGCTCCGCAGTCCCCAGGCCCCGAGCCCACCTTCCGCGTAGCCGCGCTCGCGCCGCTCGACCGTACGGAACTTCCGGGAGAGGAACAGCGCGATCGAGCTCGCGTTGTCCTCCTCGGCCGCGGCGTAGACGACCCGGAGCCCGTCGGTCGCGAAGAGCGTGAGCGCGTCGTCGAGGAGCCGGGCCCCCAGCCCCTGGCGTCGGAAGGCCCGCCGGACGGCCAGATAGTAGACGTAGCCGACCGCGGGGGCGATTCGCTCGAGCATCGAGACCCCGACGACCTCCCCGCCGACGGAGGCCGCGCGGACGCGCCCGACCTGCCGGAGCGTCCGCTTCGCGTGCCAGCGGTAAATGCCCGTGAATGAGTCCACGATCACGGGCACCGCTCGCTCCCGGTCGGCTCCGACGAGGTCGGTGAGTGGGGTCGGGACGGTCGCCGCCATCGTGCCTTCGCGCGGGCTCCGCCGAACCAATCGAGAGGGGTTCAAGAGTTCCCCGACGAGCGGCGGCCGGGCCCGAGCCGCTTACGCCGCGACGACGATGTCGGGGGTCAGCTCGGAGGTCTTCGTGAGGCCACAGAGCCCGAGCGTGAG
>JASHUL010000166.1 GCA_030039995.1 Thermoplasmata archaeon | reverse complement strand
TCTTGATGGCTCACTCCGATATAGATAAGTAATGTAAATTACTCACATCTGATGATGTCAGGTCAAAAGGGCCGGCAGGGCCGATGCTATCGCTGCATCTACGTCTGGAGCCTCCGGAACGTTCGGCGGCCCGCGGTGTGTCCACGCTGCAAGAGCCGACTCTACCGCATCCCAAAACTCCGACCGGTCACCGTCGGACGGAAGCTCGGGATCGAGGAGGTTCTCCATCCCCACCGAGAGGCGATCCTGGCGGCGGCCCGGCGCTTCGGAGCGGCCCGCCTGTGGGTCTTCGGTTCCGTCCGCCGACGTGAGGCAACGAAAGGAAGCGACGTCGACCTCATGGTTCGGTGGGCCGGGCCTCACTCGCTGCTGCAACGCGCCTCGCTCGCCGCCGAGATCGAGAGGATTCTGGGGCGTCCGTGCGATCTGGTCAACGAGGGAGGGCTCCACTGGACGATCGCCCCGCAGGTCGAGTCGGAGAAAGTCCCACTGTGAAGATGACCCCGGACCGTCAACGCCGGCTCCTCGCCGACATGCTCCGGTACGCCTCGGAGATCGCAACGGTCGTGCGCCGGGGACGCGACGAGTTCTTCGACCGCGCCGACGTCCGCAGTCGCGTGACCGTGGAGCATTACCTCGAGCTGCTGGGTGAAACGAGCGAAGCGGTCGGGCAGTCGTTGCGGAGTGCGAACTCCGGTATTCCGTGGGCCGCTCTCAAGCGCTTTCGGTTCGACAGCGCCCACCCGTACGACGAGGCCGCGGCTCCGGTCAACTACGAGGAACTGTGGAGGTTCGCGGTGAACGACCTGCCGAGGATCGCCCGCCAATTGCGTAAGGCGCATCCACCGGGATCCTCCCGGTAGCCATCGTCGGCACCGCGAGCTACCTCGACGCGAGGAGCACGCCGACCGATCCCTCTGCGCGCCCTCGCCGGAACATCACTTTAACCGACGAAGTCTGGCGCCTCGTCCATGAGGGATTCGCCGACCGCGGGAGCTCCCCTCGTCGCTCTCGGGGTTCCCGAGGAGTTCGGCGCCGCCACGACGTCGCGAGTCCGGTTGGGCGGGGTGCTGCTCATCGTCGGAACAATCGAGTTCGTCGCGGGGATGATCATCGCCCAGGTCGGCTATGGGCCGTCCTACAGTCTTTCGACGAATCTGATTTCTGATCTCGGTGTCACGAGCTGTGGGCTGATCGGCGACACCGGTAGGTCCGCCTGTTCGCCTTGGTGGTTCGTCTTTGACGGTTCCCTGATCGTCCTCGGAATCCTGGTCATGGCCGGCATGTTCCTCGTCCGGTCGGCTCTCCCGCCCGGTGGTGCGGCCGCGGGCGCCGTTTCGGCGCTCGCGTTCAACGGCTTTTGCGTGCTCGTCGCGGGCGTATTCCCCGAGAACGTCGATTACTCGATGCACTCGTCGTTCGCGCTGGCCGCCTTCTTCGCCGCGGGGCTGGGGTTGATCGCCTGTTCCTGGGCGATCTGGCGCTCGGGAACTTGGCCACGGGCGATGGCGGTCTACGCGGGACTCTCGGGAGTGTGGGTATGGGCCGCGCTCGCTTTGTTTGTCGGCGGGAACGATCTCGGGCTCGGCCCGGGCGGTATGGAGCGCGCGATCGTCGTGCCGGTACTGCTCTGGTTCTTGGTGCTGGGTTTGCTCGTCGTGGCCGGGAGGGGGGGCGGTCTACGCCCCCGCGCCCGGGCGGGACCGTCCGCGTGAGATTGCGTCGCACCCGGCTCCGTGAAGCCTATAGGGACTAGCGAAGTCTCCTGAGCGAATCTCGGGCCTTCCCGGGAGCCGGAACGTCGATGGACCGCTACGAACGGGTGCCGATCCGCGAGGAGAGCCGCGAGGATCGAGTCCAGAAGTTCGCGCTGATCGACCAGCCGTACACTCTGGAGGAAGCGGTCATCGAAGGTCAGCGGTGCCTCGAGTGTGCGATGCCGTACTGCGTCCAGGGTTGCCCGATCACCCAGGATTGTCGCGGCTACAACATCCTCGTCGGGCAGCGGGACTTCGATGGCGCCGCGAAACTGACGCTCCGCGAGAACCCGCTCGCCACCGTCCTCTGCAAGACCTGCTACCATTTCTGCGAGGACGACTGCATCATGGCCGGGCGGGGCGTCCCGATCGCGATCCGGCACCTGAAGCGCGCGGCGCTCGACTACGGAAAGTCCGACCTGCTCTACGTGCCCTCCAAGCGGAAGGAGGAGCGGGTCGCCGTCATCGGTGCCGGACCCGCCGGCCTCATGGCGGCGTGGGACCTCGCGATCCGCGGCCATCCGGTCACGGTCTACGAGGTCGAACCGTTCCTCGGCGGCCAGATCAATACGATCCCCCGGTACCACCTCGACTCCGACGACCTCGATACCGACCTCGCCCGCTGGAAGAACCTCGACATCACGTTCGTCGTCGGCAAGAAAGCGGGAATCGACTACACGCCGAAGAGCCTGCTCGCGGAGGGCTACGAGGCGGTCCTCGTCACGATCGGGGCTTCCAAAGCGCGGGAGTTGGGGATCCCCGGGGAGCAGCTCCCCGGTGTCTACCACGCGCTGCCGTTCCTGCTCGCGATGAACATGCGGCCGGAGGGGATCTTCGGTCGTCACGGGCGAAAGATTGTCGTCATCGGGGCGGGCGACGTGGCGCTGGACGCCGCGCGTTCGGCGAAGCGGTTGACGGAGGGGGGACCCGTGCAGCTCGTCTACCGGCGAGGTCCCGAGGACATGAAGGCCACGGAAGAGGAGAAGTCCGGCGGCCAGATCGAAGGCGTCGAGTACGTGTTCTACCGGTCCCCGAAGGCGATCCTCGGGAGCGAGCACGTCGAAGGGCTCGTGGTCGAACGCACCGAGCACGGCCCGCCCGACGCGAAGGGTCGACGAACGCTCGTCTCCGTGCCGAACTCCGAAGAGACGATCCCGTGCGACATGGTCATCGTCGCGGTCGGGGAGGTCGCGGATGTCTCGGGCTTCGACGCCGACTACGACTTCAAGTTCGCTTCGATGGGATGGCCGGAAGGCAAGGCCGCCGACTGGATGACCGACGTCGACGGCGTGTTCGCGACCGGCGGTCGGTCGGTCGTGCACGCGATGGGCGCCGGGGAGCGCGCCGCGGCGGCGATCGACGAGTACCTCGCGAAGAAGCACGGTCGGTCGCCGGAGCCCCGTCCCGACCCGTTCGGAGGAGCCGTGCCTCCCCCGAAGGTCCCGGACGGCTACGGCGGGGCGACCTGGACCCCGTAAGCAGAGCTCCGCTTACCTGACCCCGCGGTCGACGGGGGGTCGGAGGCCCCCTGTCGATCCCGGACGGCCGAACGGCCGTCACCGTGGGCAGGAAGACGTTATATCGAATTATACTCATAACACGGTATGCGCCGCGTTCCGGGACCGATCGGCCCTCGCCCGGGGAGGATCCTCGGGCTCTACGCGCTCGCCGTCATGAACCGGGACGGCCCGATCTACGGGTACTCGTTCGCGGACCTCGTCGCCGGGCGGACGGACGGCGCCTGGCGCCCGGGAGCCGGGGCGGTCTATCCGGCGCTCCAGGCTCTGGTCGACCGCGGGTTCGCCCGTCAGACGATGACGGGGCGACGCCGCGAGTACCGGATCACTTCCGAAGGTCGCGCGTTCCTCGCCCGGGTGCGTCGTGGCTGGGCGGCCTCCGGTCGTTCCGGCCCGGACATGAGCCGCCTTTGGGCTGAGGTCGCGGGCGAGAGCGACCCGAACCTGCATCTCGCCGGTCACCTTCGACGTCACTTGGAAGGGATCACGGCCGTCCTCGAGAAGGACCCCGCGGCCCGGGCCGGGCGGGGGTCGCTCCTCGAGCTCGTGCGCTCCGAACTCGCCGCGGCCCAGGCGCGACTGGACGCGCTGCCGGACTCCGACGCCGCGCCCTCGCGGCCCCCACGTAGGCGTCCGTGAGCGCGAACGCCATCGAGGTCCGTGACCTCACGAAGCGCTACGGCTCCGTCGCGAAGGGAGTGGTCGCGCTCGACCACGTGAACCTCGCGATCCCGAAAGGGACAGTGTTCGGCCTCCTAGGTCCGAACGGCGCG
>JASHUL010000165.1 GCA_030039995.1 Thermoplasmata archaeon | reverse complement strand
AGGATGTCGGCGTAATCGAGGTTGACGAGGCCGGGCTTCGTGACGATCTCGGTGATCCCCTTGATGCCCGTCATCAGCACCGCGTCCGCGAGCTTGAACGCGGAGTCGAGCGGCATGCGGGGGACGAGCTCGAGGAGCTTGTCGTTCTGGATGACGATCGTCGTGTCGCAGACGCGGCGCAGGCGCTCGAGCCCGTCCTTCGCCTGCTCCATCCGCGCGGCACCCTCGCCGGCGAACGGGAGCGTCACGACGCCCATCGTGAGCGCGCCGGCTTCCTTCGCGAGCCGAGCGACCAGGTGCGCGGAACCGGTGCCGGTCCCGCCGCCCATCCCCGCGGTGACGAAGACGATATGCGCTCCGTTCAGGAACGCGCGCAGCTCTTCTTCGTTCTCGCGGGCCGCCTCTTCCCCGATCTCGGGGCGGGCGCCGGCGCCGAGCCCCTTCGTGGCGCGGCGGCCGATCAGGATCTTGCGGGGAGCGTGGATGGTGAGCAGATGCTTCGCGTCGGTGTTGATGGCGCACATCTCCGCGCCCTGGATCCCCTCCTCGACGCAGCGGTTGATCGTGTTCGACCCACCGCCGCCGCATCCGACGATCCGGATGTTGACCTTGAGAGTCTCCGCCAACTTCGCCAGTTCGGCGTCGTCGGCGCTCCCGTAGGCGGGCGCGGTCGGCTTCTTCTCCTCGACCAGGGACTGGTTCTCCTGGTGCTTCGCGATCGCTTCCTGGATGATGGATTTCATCGGTAGCTCTCCCATCCCGTTTGTCAGACGAGCGTCATACGCTCTGATGGGGAAGTTCTGAAGTCGATACATAAACGTTTGTGTCGAACGGAACCCTCGCGGGTCCACGTGTGCGTGATTCGGTCGCCGTTGCGTTCCGTTTCGGGACGCACCTTGCGATCGGCGTCCAGCCAGAAATCGCTCCCGCGATTCCACGCGGGGTTCGTGGAACGACTCCCGTAGGCGCCGGGCTCGATCGTCCGGCCCGCGCGGGCGACCGAGCACGGTTCGGTGGCGTCGTGCCCTGGGCCCCTGCCGGTCACCGGGTCTGCCTCTTGGACCGCGCTAGGTCGGCCATGATCTCTTGGATCGGCCCCGGCGATTCCGGTAGGCGGCCCGCGGGGTCGACCCAGGCGAAGTCGACCGCCTCGTAGCTGGCGCGGGGCGGAGCCGACCCCAGCCGGCGGGCCCGGTAGCACACGACCACCCAGCGGGCGGGCGGGACTGGATGCTCCCAATCGAACGTCTCGTACACGCCCAAAAGAGCCTCGTCCGCGACATCGATGCCGAGCTCCTCCAGCGCCTCGCGGCAGGCCGCTTCCCGGAGGGTCTCCCCCGGACGGGGATACCCCTGGGGGAGCACCCAAGCACCGTGAAACGGTTGGTCGCCCTCTCGCATGACGAGGACTCTCCCCTCGTCGTCCAGGACCGCGACGGCCGCGAGCACGTGCAGGGACTCGTCGTCTCGATCGTCCACGGCGGGCGTCCGGCCGTCGGCCGTGACCCGGGCTCGCGGCGTCACCGGTTTCGCCCCCCGCGGCCGGCGGCGTGCGCGCTACCCGGTAGAAAATCCCGCTCGACCTCGACCGTCCCGACGTCCGTCTCTCCACCCATGGTGCCCTCCTTTCGCAGGGGTCATCGGCACCGGGTGCGGTTACCCGCCGCTGGCCGCGGCGGGAGGCTGACCCCACAGCCAAACCCCCCATGCTCCCGGCGTACTTGAGGCGGGCGTCGGCGGCCGCGGCCCGAGAGGCGTCGCTTCGGGAGTCGGCCGCCGGTGCGGGTTCGCGTGCGTGACGGACTCACGCCGGCAACGACGGGGCGGCCGGGGTACGTGCTACACGCGTGAACAGTACCACGACGGCGGCCAACACGAACGTGGCGGAGAGGCCGAATGCGAGCGGCACGGAGATCCACTCCCAGACGACACCGACGAGCACGGACCCCACGAGTGTACCCAACCCGCGGAGGGCGCCGAACCAAGCGAACGCGCGCGCGGCCTGCTCCGGAGGGACGGCCCGCGAGATCCACGTCGACTCGATGACGTCGAGCAGGGCGATCTGGAGTCCCGCGCCCACCATCAGTGCCACCGCCCCGGCGAGGCCCGTCTCGGCGATCAGCAGTGCGTCTACGGGCAGGAAGAGAGCGTACGCGACGGCGATCGACCGAACGCCTGGGCGTCGGTCGGCGAGACGACCCGCCGGGAGGCTCGCCCCCGCATAGACCAAGTTGTAGAGCAGGTAGACCAGCAGCGCGACGACCACCGCGTCGGATTCGTTGAGCCCGCCGCCCAACGGATTGCTGACCTGGACGCCTTCTCCGATGTTCAAGACCGCGAGGAGGATATTGAAGAACCCGAGCCCGAAGAGCGTCGCCGCCACGAGGAACCACCGGAACTGCGGGGGCAGTGGCCCGGGACTCCCCGGCGCCGAGCCGGTGGTAACGGTCGGGAGGGCCTCGGGCGGTTCACGAACGCGACGGGCGAACACCGCGACCGCGATCGCCCCCGGGATCACGCTCAGCGCGAAGATCGTCCGAGCGGAGCCGGCCAGCCCCTCGCTGAGGACCAGCACCACGGCCACCGCGGTGCCGAGCACCGCCCCGATCGAGTCGAACGCCTGCTCGAGGCCGAACGAACCTCCGGCCGCTTCCTTCGAGGACGCCCGTGCCAGGATCGTCTTCTTGATCGGCTGCCGCCAACCCCGACCGAGCCAGGCCCCGACGCGGAGCGCGAAGACGACGGGCCAGCTCGACGCGAGGGCTAGGAGGCCGTGCGCGATCGTCGTGGACGCGTACCCGGCCAAGCCCCCGCGCCACCGGCCAGGGACCGTGCGGACGATCGCGGAGGAGACCGGCTGGATGATCGCCTGAGCGAACACCGCGACCCCCTCGACGAGGGCCACGACCACGATCGGCGCCGCGAGGACGTAGACGAGGAAGAACGGCAGGACCGGCAGGAGCATCTCGTAACTCCAGTCGGAGAACAGGCTCGTCCACGCGATCCCCCAGACCAGCGGCGAGAAGCCTCGTCGGTCCCGGGAGTTCGATTCAGGACGCTCCTCGGCTCGCCCGACGGGACCCGTGACCGCCACTCCTCGCCTCCAGGGTAGGCGTCATTGGCCCTTGCAGTTCGCGACGGCTCTAGCCGCGGCCGGCGGACGCCACCGCCGCAATCGGGGCACCCCACCCTGCCTCTTATGCTCGCAGCGACGGGCGGCGCGACCGGGCCGGAGCCCGGGTACGGCCGTACGGACCGGGGCTCCCCGGTGGGGGACCTCGGTGTCCTGGGGGCGGACGGGGAACCGTCGCCCCGCCAGCGTTCGGTGGGTCGGTCTTCGGGAGCTGGCGGTGCCTTCGCTGCGTCATCGGCGGCGAACGGCGCCGGGAGGACCTCGACCTCCGCGCCGCCCGAGCAGGGCCAAATACCTCCGGGACGTTCCCGGGACGGCTGAGGGGTCAGCCACCGGCCGTGCGAGCGCGGTCGGAAACCGCAGCGCGCTGCCGATGACCCCTGGGAGTCGGTAGCATGTCCGAACCATCGGGGACCGCGCGGAAGCGGTCGGAGGGGACCGGAGCCGATCGTCTCGTCGTACCCGAGCCACTGCGAACGCGCCTCCGGGCGTGGGTCGACGTCGACGAGGTGGGGGCCGAGGGATTCTGGTCGTGGGTCGACGCCGTGTTGCCGCTGCTCCCCCGGGCGGACGCCCCCGGGTCGGACCCGAGCCCGGCGGCCTCGCTGCCCGACCGGCTGCGCGAGCTCGCGAAGGACCTGGTCGACTGCGCGGGCGACCGGGCGCGTCTCATCGCGGACTGCGACCGATACTACACGGACAACGTCGGCCTCGCGCGCCGCGTGAAGGCGCTCGAGGCGTCGCTGCGGGTCGGGGATCGGAGCGAGCGGACGGCCGCGCCGGAGAACGACCCCGAGATCGAGACGGTGGCGGAGCGCTACCTGCCGCACCGATGACCGACGGATGACCGATTCGAGCGCTCCGGTCGGGACCCCACGTCCTCCCCGTCGCATCGTCGTGGCGTACGACGGCTCGGCGCCGTCGGACCGCGCGGTGCGGTTCGCGCTCGACTGGTTCGAGCGGAGCCAGTCCGAGGTATGGATCGTCCATGCGGCGAGCCCGCCGCGGATCGTGGCCGAGCCGCGGACCGAGGAGGAGCAGGGGTCCGAGGTGAGCGCGATCGAGCAGGAGTTGCGCGCGGTCCAGTCCCGGGCCGACCCGTCGGGCGCGCGCGTGCACGTCCGGGTCCGCGAGGGGGCGCCGCCCGCCGTGATCCTCGCGACCGCCGACGAGGTGAAGGCGGACCTGATCGTCGTCGGGACCCGGGGACTCCGCGGGGCGAGCCGACTGCTGCTCGGCTCGGTCTCGTCGGAGGTACTGGTCCGCTCGAAGCACCCCGTGACCGTGGTCCCGTAGGGGTCCGGTCGCCCGCTACGCCGCGGCGGCGACGTAGATCACGACCGCGAGCGTCACGACCAGGATGTACGCGAGGTACCGTCCGAGACGCCCGGACATCACCCCGGATTTCAGCGCGCTCGAGACCGCGTCCCCGGTGCGGACGAGACCGTCGTAGAAGATCTTGAAGACGTCCAGCACCTCGAGATCGACGTTGTAGGCGAACGGCGGGGTCGCCGCGTCCGGGTCCCCGACGCCCGTCCCGGTCCGCACCTCCCGCGTCTCGAGCACCGAGCGCATCATGATCCGGATGCCCGTGCTGTAGCCGAAGGAGGTGTAGGTCTCGCCGTCCCGCCCCGGCGGGCTCCCCGCCATCCACGGGTCCACGCGTCGGGTCGGCGACCGCCCGCCGAAGAGATAGTACCCGAACGCGACGGCGGCGCCCGCGGCGATCCCGAGCGGAACGACCGGCGGAGAGAGGATCCCGAACGGCGAACCCGAGAGGATCGACCACCCGTCGGGGACCGAGAGCAGGCCTCCGACGGGCGCCACGACCGGGCCCTGCGCGAACGAAGCGACCGTCGGGGCGATGAACCGGATCAGCCACGGAGCCCCGACCCCGATCCCGAGCACGACGGCGCCGACGGCCCCGATCGGCCCGGCCAGACCGCGCGCGCGCGTGCGCGTTGCCGACGGCTTCGGCTTCCACAGGAACGAGAAGCCGAGGAACTTCACCATCGCGACCAGGATGAGGCCGGCCGCGAGCGCCACGGCGGCGCCGGACAAGAGGCCGACGAACTGTACCCACTCCGGTGAGAATCGGTACGACTGGAACAGCGCCTCGAGCACCATCCACTCGCTCACGAACCCCGCGAGCGGCGGCGCCGCGGCGAGGCTCAGCGTCGCGGCGATCGTGCCGAGCCGCGCGGCCCGGTCCGCATCCTTCGCGCGTCCCTGCGTCGAGTTGAGGTCGAACGTGTGGGTCGAGTGCTCGATGTAGCCGGCGCTGAGGAACAGCGCGGTCTTCGCGATCGCGTGCGCGAGCGCCTGGTAGAACGCGGCGAACAGCGCGAAGACGTAGAGGTCCGTGAGCCCGTCGGCCCGCGCGATCAGGGCGATGCCGAGCGCGACGAGGATGAGCCCGTTGTTCTCGATCGTGCTGTAGGCGGGGAGCCCCTTCGTGTGCTCGCTGACCGCGGCGAACAGGGCGCCGAGGAGGACCGAGATCGCCCCGATCCCGAGCATCACGGCCCCCCACCAGAGCGGCGGAGGGGACGGAAGGAGGCTCAGTACCCGGAACAGACCGTACGCCCCGGCGAGGGTCAGCGTCGAGCTGAGGACCGCGGAGGCGTTGGACGGCGCCGAGGAGTGCGCGATCGGGAGCCACTCGCTCATGTGGAACGGCGCGACCCCCATCTTGAGTCCGAAGCCGATCAGCCCGGCCAGGAAGACGACGCTCGCGGTCGCTCCCGCCACGGCGACCGGCACTTCCGCGAACGAACCGCTCATCACCCGGAGGCCGGCGACGGCGACGACGACGAGGAGCGTGCTCGCCTCGCCGAACGCGAGGAAGACGAACGCCGCCGAGAAGACCCGGTCCGACCGCCCGCGCGCCTGCAGGATCATCCCGTACGACGCGAGGGTCATCGTCTCCCAGCCGATCAGGAACACGAGGAGGTCCGAGGAGGTGACCAGGAGCGCGATCGAGCCGAGCGTGAGCGCGTAGCAGAACGCGAGCGACGGGGAGCTCCGGTCGTCGTACGCGAGGGAGTAGGCCGAGGTGGCGATCCAGACGATCGACGTCGCGAGCGCGAAGAACGCGGAGAGCCCGTCGAGGCCGAGGGACTCGGGCTCGCCGAGGGGGCCGCCCCAGGCGAGCCCCGTGAACGACCCCCAGGCGAGGGCGCCGACCGCCGAGACGAGCAGCAGGACGGAGGCGACCAACGATGTCGCGTAGCCGAGGTCGCGCCGGAGAAGGGAGAGCACGGCCCCGGCGAAGAAGCCGAGGACGGCGGCGGAAAGGAGCGCCCCCAAGAGGTCCATGGTCACCGCCCCCCGCGCGCCGCGCGGTCCCGGCCGTTCAGCTTCAGCAGCGCATCGAGGATCGCCACCGGCGGCGGCGGGCATCCGGGCAGGAAGACGTCCACCGGGACGATCCCCTCCAGGCTCGGGGCGAGGTCACGGACCCCGGCGAACGCCCCTCCGCTGATCGGGCAGGCACCCACCGCGACGACCGCCTTCGGGCCCGGGAGCGCCTCGTACGCCCGACGGAGCGGCTCGACCATCTCCGGGGTCGGGACCCCGACCACGAGAAGGACGTCCGCGTGTCGGGGAGAGTTCGTGAAGAAGATGCCGAGGCGTTGGGCGTCGTAGTACGGGTTCGCGAGCGCGAGCACCTCGAGGTTGCAAGCGTTGCAGCTCCCCACGTCGACGAGGAAGACGTGCAGGGAGCGCCCCAGGCTCGCGAGCGGCGGGGGCGACCCCGGCGAGGGGGCGGGGCCGTCCGAGAGGCGCATGAGGTCGCTCCGCGAGCGGGTCGCGGCCTCGACGGGGCCCGTGAACGTGAGGCCGGCCGCGACGCATCGCGCGCACCGGATGCACTTCCCCTGGTCGACCTCGGTGTCGGAGATCGCGCCGACCGGGCAGGAGTCCCGCGCGCGGGGCCCCGGGGCCGGACCGCCGACGGGCAACGGCGGGCGGCCGGTCGGCGGCACCTCGTCGTCGGACGCCGCCTCCTTCGGGTACCGGCTCGTCAGGATCCCCCGGGTCATCGATTGCTCGAGCCACGACGCCACGACGATCACCCGTCCGTTTCCGCGAACGCGAAGCCGAAGCTCTCGAGCGCGAAGTGGAAGTCGGTGAACACCGCGTCCCGCATGCCCGCAGCGAACACCGGCCAGTTCGCCCGGCTCGGGGAGCGCAGCTGGAGCGCGTCGACCTTCCCCGCGGTCACCCGCACGTCGTAGACGAGGTCGCCGCTGGGCGCTTCCACGCGGCCGATCCCCCGCCCGGGCGCGACCGGGGTTCCGGCCGGCTCGTTCTCGGTCCCGGCCGCGGCCCATCGGTCGAGGATCTGCTCGAGGATCAGGAAGCTCGCCCGGATCTCCTCCGCCCGGACCGTGACGCGCGCGAGGGCGTCGCCTCCCGATTCCTGCGGGAGCGGAACGAACAGGTCGTCGTACGGCGGGACGGGGATCCGGAGCCGGTCGTCCCACGCGACCCCCGACGCCCGGAGGGTCGGGCCGACCGCTCCCCAACGGATCGCCTCCGACCGCGCGACCGGGCACGTGCTCTGGATCCGGTCGATGAACGTGCGGGACTCGAGGAAGAGGAGCCAGAGCCGTTCGAACTCCTCCGCGAGGTGGCCGAGCCGTTCGGACAGCCCGTGCCGGTCGGCCGGCGCGAGCCGCCGGGCGGGTCCGCCGGGGATCAACGCTCCGAAGAGCCAGCGGTGGCCGAAGAACTCCGCCTGGACGCGCAGGACCTCCTCCGCGAGCGCATGCGTCTGGGCGAGCCCGACGTTCTGCGACGCGGCCTCCGCGACGCGGGCGATCAAGTGGAGATGGTTGTAGATGCGTTGGAGCTCCTGGGCGAGACCCCGGACCCAGTATTCGGCGGTCGGGACCTCCTTCGCCTCGGCGCTCTCCGCCGCCGCGAGGAAGGCGGAGACGTGCGCGGCGGAGAAGTTGCCGGCCATCCGCTCGACCAGCAGCGCCGCGTCGACGACCGGCCGCCCGACGACCGCGTCCCGGATCCGGCGGGACTTGAAGCCGCCGACCGGAACGAGTCCGAGCACGCGTTCTCCGTACGTCCGGACGTCGAACCGGCCGGACTCGGGGACGCCCATCGAGATCGGCCCGTACGGGAACGTGAAGATCCCGTACCCGTCGATCTCCGTCGCCGGAGCGAGGGTGTGCGGTCGGACGCGGTCGCGGTCGGCCCGCCAGAACACCGCCGGCTCGTCCTCCGGGCGCGACGCCGCGGTCGACAGCACGGAGACCCCCTCGGCGTAGTCGTTGTAGAGCGCGAACCCGCCGTCGTCGGGGACGTAGGCGAGCGCCCGGGACCCCCCGACGCCACCGACCGCGGGCGCCGACTCGACCCGCCAGCTCGGGCGCCTCACGGGAGCGAGCCCCCCAGCAGCATCGCCGCGGCGCGCAGCGCCGACGAGAGGTACGGGAGGGCCGCGACGCCGATCGCGAGCGCGACCCCGACGTTCAGATAGGCGAAGCCCCAGCCGGTGTCCGCGGCGTCAGCGAGCGGCCGCGCGTCCGGGGCCGCCTCGCCGAAGACCATCCCGCCGATCTGCGAATTCACGCCGAGGAACGCGACGAGGATCGCGACGACCACGACGCCCGCGACCCAGACCTCCCCCACGGCGAGCGCCCCGACGACGATCAGGAGCTCGCCGAGGAACGTCCCGAACGGCGGTGCGCCCGTGACCGCCGCCGCCGAGAGCACCCAGGCGAGCCCCGTCGCCGGCATCGTCGCGCGGAGGTTCCGTACCTCGTCGATCCGGTTCGTCCCGGTCGCGCGGAGCACGTTGCCGCCGCAGTAGAACGCCGCCGACTTCGCGAAGGCGTGGGCGACCAGGAGGATCAGCGCGCCGTAGAGCGCGACGCCGCCGATCGCGATCCCGATGACGGCGAGGCCCATCACTTCCATGCTCGAGTACGCGAGCAGCCGCTTGAACGAGCGCTGTCGCTGGATCAGGAACGCCGCCACGAGGGCCGTCACGATCCCGAACGCGAGCATCAGGTCGGTGATGACGGCCGGCGCCGGGCTGGGGAGGACCCGATAGACACGGAGGAACGCGTAGAGCGCGGTCGGAAGCAGCACGCCGGAGAACATCCCCGAGACCGGGGACGGCGCTTCCGAGTGCGCGTCCGGCAGCCAGGTGTGCATCGGGAACAGGCCGACCTTCGTCCCGTACCCGACGAGCGCGAGCGCGACCGCCATCTCGACCGGCAGCGTCGCGGCGGGCGGGTTCGCCGCGAGGGCGAAGCCGTCCAGCGTCCCGGTCGAGATGTAGAGGAGCAGGAGCGCGAACAGCGCGATCGTGAGCCCGGCCGAGGCGACGAGCGTGTACCGCCAGGCCGCTTCGACGCTCGCCGGCCGCCGCTCGAGGACGATCAGGAGCGCGCTCGCGACGGTCGTCGCCTCGACGCCGATCCACATCAGCCCGAGGTCGGTGACGACGAGCACCGCGATCATCGAGAACGCGAACGCGCTCAGCAGCGCGTAGTAGACCTGCGGGGTGAGGAACGGTCGACGGACGTGCTGGAGGTAGCCGCGCGAGTACCAGATCGAGGTCGCGTAGACCCCCGTGACCATCAGCAGGAACACTTCGCTCAGCGGGTCGAGGCCGAGGTACGGTCCCCATCGCCCGCTCCCTCCGGTGGCGAGCAGCACCGCGGCCGCGACGAACGCGAGCACCGCGCCGGTCCGGGCGACCGCGTGGCTGACCTCGGTGAACGGGATGAGCGCGAGGACCGCGGCGGCGGCGGGCGCGGTCAGCAGGACGAACAACCAGAACGGGTCGCCGAGGTCGATCATCCGGCGAGCTCCTCCAGGGCCGCCTCTTCGGGCGTGCCCGTCACGTCTCGCTGGATCGACAGGATGACGGCGACGAGGACGACGCCCAGCACGTCGAGGAAGACGACGACCTCAACGAACAGCGGGAATCCCTGCGCGAACAGCGCCCCCGCGTAGACGACCGCGTTCTCCTCCTCGAGGTACCCGATCACCTGGACGATCGTGTTCGACCGCGTCGCGAGCATGAGAAGCCCCTCGACGAGCAGCACGAACGGCAGCGCCGCGCCGGGCTGCGGGAAGATCGAGGCGAGGGTCTGCTGGAAGACGAACCAAGCGATGATCGCGAGCGCGACCGCGGCGAGCGCGTGGCCGGTGACGCGGTGCGCCGCGTGCAGCTCGCGCATCCTCCAGCGGAAGGCGCGGATCTGTCGGCGGAGCACGTACGGGATCAGCCCCGCGCGGACCGCGACGGCGAGCCCGGCGAGGATCGCGAGGTCGACGCTGCGCGTCGTCCACGCGAGCCAGCCGAGCAGCACCGCGAGGAGGAGCGACTGCACGGCGATCCCTCGGATCAGCGGGTCGACGAACGACTCGGCCTGCAGGTAGAGGGCGGTGAGCAGGATCCCGACCCCGACGAGCGCGAGGACCTCCGCCGAGCCGTCCATTCACGGCACCCCCAGCACGGCGAAGGCGAACACCGCGAACACCGCGAGCGAGAACGACAGCGCGAGGAAGTCGCGGATCTTGAACAGGCGGACCTTCGCGACCGTCGCCTCGACGAGGACGATGACGCCGACGAGGAACAACAGCTTCACGAGGAGCACGCCGATGTTGCCGACCGCCCCGACGATCGTCGGGGTCGCGTCCATCCCCCACGGAAGAAGGAAGACGTTGACGAAGACCGAGTAGAGCAGGAACTGCTTCAGCCAGCCGTTCCAGCGGTTCACGCCGAGCAGGCGGCCGGAGTGCTCGAAGACCCGCCCGTCCTCGAGCATCCCGAACTCCATCAGCCCCGCGCTCTCCACGGGGAGCTTGCCCGTCTCGGCGAGGAGGAGCAGGAAGAACGCCGCGGTGACGAGCAGGTGCGTCGGAGCGAGGTAGGCGGACGTCGACGAGGCGAGCAGGTTGTTCGTGACGTACGGGTTGTTGGTCCCGGTGATCACCGCGACCGCGAAGAACACGATGATCAGCGTCGGCTCCGCGAACGCCGCGAACGAGACGGTCCGGCTCGCCCCGAGCGCGGCGTAGTTGCTGCCGGAGTCGATCGCCGCGAGGAGCGTGACGGTGCCGGCGAGGCCAAAGAGCAGTCCCCCGCCGAGGAAGTCGACGGTCGACGCGAACGGGATCGGGTACGGGGTGATCACCGGCACGACGACGGAGATCAGCAGGTAGGCGCCGAACGCGACGAACGGCGCGACCACGAAGACCGCGGAGGAGTTCTGCGGAAGGAGCGTCTCCTTGCGCAGGTACTTCGCGAGGTCGAAGTACGGCTGGAAGATCGACGGCCCCGTCCGTGACTCCGTCCACGCCTTGAAACGGTAGGCGACCCCGGCGATCAGCGGGGAGAGCAGCAGCACGGTCGCTGCCTGCAGTAAGTTGACGACCTGCGTTGCCCAGTCCATTGCTGCCTACTCCGTGTGCCAGGAGTAGGCGTCATTGGCCCCAGGGGCGGTTGGCCGGCGGACCGGCGGGCGGACGCCTCCGCCCGTGGATTACACTACTTGGTCGCCTACTTAGGACTAGCGTACGACCGGAGCGCCGGTA
>JASHUL010000164.1 GCA_030039995.1 Thermoplasmata archaeon | reverse complement strand
ACATCTACACGGCGAGCTCGCTGGTGCCGACGTACGCCAAACTATCGTGGTCCTCACCCGAGACCGTGACCTTCGTCGCATTCACCTGTACGAATTCGGTCTCGTCCGACCAGCTCGACTCGGCGAATACCAGCGCGGAGCTCCGCGCCGTCTGTGGCACGAACGCGACCGTAGGCAACACGACCGGCACGAGCGGGGCCTACTCGTTCACCATCCCCGCGGGCGGCAGCTTGGTCTTCCTCGCCCTGACCGGGTCGAGCACTCCCCCGAACGTCACGTCCACGCTCACCGGGACCGAGCCGTTCCTCGGACTCATCCTGGTGGTGCTCGGAGTGATCGTCCTGATCCTCGGCTTGGTGCTCAAGTCGCGGCGGCAGAAGGCGGCGACCAATCCCGCGCTCGCGCCGATCACGCTGCCCTAAGGAAGCGACGCCTCGCGGTCCGGGGTCGAGACCCATCTCCGATCGGAGACTGGAATCCTTATGGCCCAACTCGCCAGATTCGGGCCGATGCCGAGTTCGGGAGGAAGCAAGCCCGTGATTCTCAAGGCCGGGGTCAAGGCACCGCACTTCACGCTGAAGACCACACCCGACCAGAGCGTCTCGCTGCAGGATTTCATGGGCCGACCGGTCGTGCTCGCGTTCTACCCGGCCGACTGGAGCCCGGTCTGCTCGGACCAGATGGGCCTCTACGCGCAGGTCATGAACGAGTTCAAGAAGTTCGATGCCGAGGTGCTCGGAGTGTCCGTGGACGGGATCTGGAGCCACCTTGCGTTCTCGAAAGACCGCAAGCTCAACTTTCCCCTGCTCGCCGACTTCGAGCCGAAGGGCGCCGTGTCGAAGGCGTACGGGGTGTACGAAGAGAGCACCGGTGAGTCGGCGAGGGCGCTGTTCGTGATCGATCGAAAGGGAGTCATCCGCTGGAGTTTTCTCTCGCCGGACGGCGTGAACCCCGGGGCCGACGGGATCCTCTCGGCGCTCGAAAAGCTGGGGTGACGATAGGTGCCGGACGCGTACACTCCTCCCAAGCTCACCCTCCCCGTCGGGGACCGGGACCACTCGGAGGGGTCGGCCGACGCGGCCGTCACCCTTGTCGAGTACGGGGACTATCAGTGTCCGTACTGCGGGGCCGCCTATCCCGTCGTGAAGCAAGTGCAGAAGGAGATGGGGAGCCTCCTCCGCTTCGTCTTCCGGAACTTCCCGATCACGAACGCCCATCCGAACGCGGAGTGGGCCGCGGAGACCGCCGAGGCCGCCGCCGCTCAGGGGAAGTTCTGGCCGATGCACGACTTCCTCTTCGAGCACCAGCGCCTTCTCGGCGAAGACGCCGTGTTCGCGGAGCAGGAAGCGAAGCTGAAGCTGGACGTGCGAAGGATCGGCCGTGAGGTCGCCGACCGGGCCTACAACGCACGGATCGAGGAGGACGTCATGAGCGGTGTCCGGAGCGGGGTGAACGGCACGCCGACGTTCTTCATCGGAGGATTCCGATACGACGGCCCGGCCGAACTCCGTTCGATCGTCGCGGCACTGAGAGACGCCGCGAAGTCGACGGGCGGCCGAGGCGGACGCCGTTCTCGGGGCTGAACCGACCCGGCGGAGCCCGCGGGTGAGTCGCCCGCGCCGAATCCGGTCAATATAAGGCGCCGGTTTCTCGCGACGGCATGGCGACGACCACTGCGCGCGCGGGCGACGGACCGATCCTCCAGGTGGGTGCGACGGGGCATCTGGGGGGACTGATCCTCGGCGAACTGATGTCGCGAGGGAAGAAGGTGCGAGCTCTCGTACGGACCGGCACCGACACTTCGAAACTGCCCACGTCGGTCGAAGTGGTCCGCGGAGACCTGCTCGACCCGGCGTCGTTGAACGCCGCGGCCGAGGGTGTTTCGACGATCGTCACGTCCGCCATCGGGTATTCTCAGCGCAAGCCGGGGGACTCGTTGCGGACCGACGTCGAGGGAAACCGCAATCTGATCGAGGCCGCGAGCCGGGCCCGCGTCCCACGGTTCGTGCTGCTCAGCATTCTCGCGTGCGACCAGGCGCGTGAGGTCCCGCACTTCTGGGCGAAGAAGGAGGCGGAAGACCTGCTGGCCCAGCGAGGGGTACCGTTCGTCTCCCTCCGGCCCGGCGCCTTTCTCTACGCGCCCGAGGGCCCGTACGGCCAAATGATCCGTCAGGGCCTTGAACACGGTCAGGTGTTCGCGATGACGCCCGAGGGGGTGCGCATCACGTACATCGCCCCGTCCGAGGTCGCTCGCGCGGTCGCGATGGCCGTCGACGAGCCACGGGCGATCGGTCAGAAGATCGACCTCGGGTCGGACCGTGCACTCTCCGGTCCCGAGTACGCCGCACTGATCGCCAAGGTCCTGGGGCGACCGGTGAGCGCCGCGTCCGCGGCGGGCGGTCGCGGGGGAGACCAGGATATGATGGCGATGTTCCGCTTCTTCCAGACGGGAAAATACGTCGCCGACACGCGCCGGCAGGCCGAATTGTTCGGTCCCGTGCCCAAGGTGGAGGACGGGGCGCGGCAGATGCTCACGGGGCTCGGACTGCTGCCGAGCAAGTAAGGTCGCGTCCGGGTCGGACGGAGACCTACTTCGGTTCCCCTACCCGATTATATCGCGCGCCGCGGATGCGTCCCGGCATGGCAGCGAAGACCCGCCGACCCGCGGGCCGGACGGTCGGCCATCAGTATCTCATTCGCGCGACGCCCGAGTCGACGTTCGACGCGCTGACGAACCCGAAGGTGCTCGTGCGATGGCTCGCGGACCGGGCCGAGCTCACGCCTCGACGAGGAGGGACCTATCTTCTGGGCTGGACGAACGGGCCGACCCATACGGGAAAGGTCCTCGAGTTCGAGCCCGGCCGGCGGGTCGCGCTCGCCTGGAGCTGGCCGGGAGTCTCGCTGCGCGGGACCGTGTTCCGACTCTCGGTGGAACCGAAGGAGGGGGGTACGCTGTTCACGATCGAGCACTCGGGATTTCCTAAGCTCGCAAAGTGGACCGAACTCTACGCCGGTGCCGAGTGGGGCTGGACGTATTTTGCGATGAACCTGAAGTCGGTCTTGGAGACCGGCCACGACCTGCGGTCGACCCTGGACGGGTGAGGAGAACGAAGGAGCGAGACGGATGACGCGCAAGATCACGGCCAACCTGTACATGACGCTCGACGGGTACGGGGAGTTCCCGGACTACTACGGCTCGAACTACTCGCCGACCGAACCCGACGACATGTGGAAACTGATGTGGAGCGACCGCTACGACTCGGTCGACACGGTGATCTTCGGTCGACGGGCGTTCGAGGGGCACGTTCGGGTGCATCGACTCGAAGCCCGCAAGCCCGACGACCCGTGGTACATGTTCGACTACTCCCGGTACCTGGACCGGGTCCAGAAGGTCGTGCT
>JASHUL010000013.1 GCA_030039995.1 Thermoplasmata archaeon | reverse complement strand
GCGCGCGGCGAGACGCGCCCCTCCGGAGAGCTGGAACTCCTCCGCGTGCACCTTGACGCCGAGCCCGAGTCCGAGGGCCGCGCGCAGGAGGCGTTCGGCCTGCCGGACGGAGAAGAACCCGGGTTCGCAGAAGACGTCGCAGAATCGGGCAAGCCGCTCGCGGGCGACCGACGGTAGGGCGTGGCGGACGAGCCGATCGACGTAGACGTCCGCGCGGCCGCGGTACTCGGGCGGGACGGCGTGGGCGCCGAGGAACGTCGGGACGACCGTCACGCCGACCCGCTGCGCGAGGCGCGGCAGGAGGCGCAGAAGCCGGAGCTCGCCGGGCACGTCGAGCGCGTAGCCGGACTTCACCTCGATCGAGGTCGCCCCGTGAGCGACCATCTCCCGCAGGCGAACGGTCGATTCGGCGAGCAGGCGGGAGCTCGACGCCCCGCGGGTCGCCCGGACGGTCGCATAGAGCCCTCCTCCCCGACGTGCGATCTCCGCGTAGCTCGCCCCGGCGACCTTGAGCGGCAGCTCGAACGCGCGGTCTCCGGCGAACAGTGCGTGGGTATGGGCATCCACGAGTCCCGGGACGATCACACCGCCCCCGGCGGAGACGACCGCTCCGCCGCGACGCAGGCGGACCGAGCGTGACCGGCGCCGCTCGGGGCCGACCCAGACGACCCGTCCCCCGCGGACGGCGAGCGCGGCGTCGTGGACGAGCCCGAGCTCGCGCATCGCGGGGCCGGTCCTCGGCACCGCCCCCCGGCCGAGGGTCGCTACCTCCCGGACGTCCGTCACGAGGAGGTCGGCGAGGATCATGGCTGGTGGATCAGCTCGTCCAGGAGGTCGCGCGCCGCGCGCGAACCCGGAAAGACGACCCGAGCCTCGTTCTCGAGCGGTTCGAGCTCCTTGTACCGGGACGAGAAGTGCGTGAGGAACAGGGCGGACACTTCCGCCCGGTGCGCGAGCTCGGCTGCCTGGCGGGCGGAGGAGTGACCCCACTCGTTCGCCTCGGCCTCGATCTCCTGGCCGACGGTCGCCTCGTGGATCAGCACCGTGGCCCGGTGGGCGAGCCGTCGGATCTCGTCGGACGGTCCCGTGTCCCCAGAGTAGACGATCGAGCGGCCGGGGCGGGGCTCGCCCATCACGTCCCCCGGACGGACCACCGTCGACCCGACGTGCACCGACTCGCCGGCCTCGAGGCGGCGGAAATCCGGGCCGTGGATCCCGAGCGACCGTGCGCGCTCGGCGTCGAACCGGCCCCGCTTCGCCGCCTCGTCGATCCGGTACGCCATCGCCGGCACCGGGTGCTCCGCTCGCGAGGTGCGGACCGTGTAGCCGTCGAGCTCCACGGACTCCCCCGGCTGGAGCGCGTGGATCTCCACGGGGAAGCGGAGGGTGAAGTAGCCCATCGCGAGCGCCCGGCCGACCATCTCCTTCGCGTCCGGCGGGCCGTAGATGTCGAGCGGCTCGGTGCGATGGTTCAGGCACATGCTCTGGATGAGGCCCGGGAGTCCGAGGAAGTGGTCGCCGTGGAAGTGCGTCAGGAAGACCCGTCGCACGCGCATGAACGAGGCGGACGACTGGAAGAACTGGCGCTGGGTACCCTCCCCGCAGTCGAGCAAGACGAGCTCCCGCTCGAGGTCAAGCGCGATCGCGCTCGCCGAGCGCTCCTTCGTCGGCCACGAACCGGCGGTGCCGAGGAACGTGACGCGCATCGCGGGGGGCCACCCCCGGTCCGGGTAAAAACGAGAGGGGGTCGCCGGCGGGGACGCGGTCGAGGGTAAAGACCAATAGGGGCAGCGGGGGTGGGAACGGGGATGGTCGACTGGGACCGGGTCGAACAGCTCCGCGAGCGGGGCTGGGACTGGGACCGGATCGCCGACGACCCGAAGGTCGGATTCCACCCCGACGCCTCGGTGCACGACGCCGGACGGGCGCTCCGGGGCCTCTACCACCGCCAGCGCTCGCGGATCGAGCGCGGCAAGGGCGAGCCATCGAGCGGTCGGTCGTCGAAAAAGAGCGACGCCGGCGTCACCGAGCACGTCTGGACGCTGGCCCGGATCGGCTACCTCGCCACACCGATCTTCGGGTTGTGGGCGTTGCTCGCCTACGTCGCCCCATCGCCGGTCGGGATCCTCCTACCCGCGATACCGTGGCTCGCGATCGGGTTCGCCGTCGCGGCGTTCGTCCTCGGCTTCGGCCTACTTCGCACTTCGGGAGCACGATGGACTCCGGCGTTCCGGACCACGGTCGTCTACGGCGTGGTGATCGGGCTCGTGATCTCGGGTCTCGTCGGTATCACGGGCTACCTCGCCTATGGTTGCCCGTACTTGCCCCCCGCCTCGACCGCCACGGGGCTGCCGGGGCCGGGATGGACGAAGGTGAGCGTCTCCCCCTGGCAGGACGGCGGGAAACCGGTTGTGTTCTTCTACGGCGCGAGCTGGTGCCCGTACTGCTCGGCGGGCAGCTGGACGATCTACAAAGCGCTCAGCCAGTTCGGCACCGTGACCGGTGCGGGGAATGCCTTAGGGTACTCGAGTCTTACCGATACGGCCGCCGGCACTCCCGAGATCATCCTCGCGAGGGTCGGGTACTCGAGCTCGACGATCTCCTTCGTCGTCGACGAGGACACGTCCGGGGTCGATGGAACATTCCCGGGGACGTCGAACTGCTACGAGGCGGGGTACGTCTCCGCGTACTCGGGGAGCGCGATCCCGTTCCTCGTCATCAACGGACAGTACATCCACGCGGGGACTCCGATCATCAATCCGGACAACCTCGCGAACTGGAACTATGCGAGCGTGCAGTCCGGCTCCTCGCAGGGCGCGACCGCCGTCTTCGACCAGGTGAACGCCGAGAATGGAAGCGCGTGGTCGGTCGTGCAGGACCAGGCGTGGTGGATCATGGCGTTCATCACGAAGGCGACCGGGGAGACGGTAACTCAGCTGTCGGCCGAGTATGGCTGGTCCGCCGCCACGAAAAGTGCGGTGACCGGGTACCTCGCGCAGTTCTGACGGCGCCATGCGGACCCGGTCGATCCGGAGCGTCATCTACCTCGCGGCTGGCCTCGGGCTCATCCTGTCGCTCTTCGCGACCGCCGAGGTCTACGACGCTTCGCTCTCGGGCCTCTGTTCCGTTAACTCGTACGTCTCGTGCGGGGTCGTGCTGTCGAGCGGGCTCACCACGCTGCTCGGTGTGCCGGATTTCGCCTGGGGCATCGCAGGCTTCGTACTGATCCTTGTCGTCGCCGGCCTCGCCGAACGGAACCGACGCGACCCCCGCTGGGGGTACGCGCTGCTCGCGGTGACGACCGCGGGCGTGGGCGTCGCGCTCACGCTCCTCTACGTCGAACTCGCCGAGATCCACGCGATCTGCCCGGTCTGCGCGACGGCGTACGTGATGGGCGGCATCTGCTGGGCCGGGACGATCGCGCTCGTGACCCGGACCGCGCGACGCGCCCGGAACCGCGCCTCGGCCGAGGATCCCGGGGCCGAAACCGACGCCGGAACGTAGCCCCGGAAGGGACCGGTCTAGGGGCCGAAACCGGCGGGTTTCCCACCGGCGACCGGCCGCCGCCGGTCGGCGGTGCGTGACCCTATATACCCGACCTTTCTCGGCGGCGCGGGTTCGACCATGGCAGCACTGCCGACCGACTATGCGGATTGGGCCGCGCTCGCCGCCGGGATCGCCATCGCCGGGGGTCTGATCGGCACCGGCATGGCCCAGTCCGGGATCGGTGCGGCCGGCATGGGGATCATCGCCGAGAAGCCCGAGAAGTTCGGCCAGGTCCTGTTCTTCTTCGTCATTCCCGAGACGCTCTGGATCATCGGATTCGTGCTGGGCATCATCCTCCTGCTCGGTATCCTGCACGTTTAGGTCCCCGACGGCCCGCCCATGAGCCTCGAGAGCCTCGTCGAGGAGATCCGTCAGCACGCCGAGGCCGAGCTCCGCGCCACCCTCGAGCACGAGAAGGCCGAGCTCACCCGCATCGCGGCCGAACGGGATGGGAAGATCGCGGAAGTACGGGCGACCTCCCAGCGGTCGGCCGAGACCGAGGTCGCCCGGGAGCGCGCGCAGCGGGTCGCCGCCGCGAAGCTTCAGGCGCGCAAGATGCTCTACGAGGCGCGCGAGCGTCGGCTGGAGAACGGCCTCGGCGAGACCCGGACGCTCCTCGCGAACTACACGTCCTCCCCCGCGTACCCCGCGGTGCTGAAGCGGATGACGGAGGTCGCGAGCCAGTCGCTGGGTAAGCAGCTGCGCATCTCGGGCCGCGCGGACGACGCGGCCGTCCTCGCGAAGGTCGCGGGAAAATCGTTCGACCCGACCCCGCAACCGATCCTCGGCGGGCTCGTGGCCGAGACGACCGACCAGAGCCGACGGCTGAACCTCTCGTTCGACGAGCTCCTCCGGCTGCGCGAGGACCGGGTGCGCGAGCTCCTCGCCTAGGACGGTCGGATGGCCGCTTCCGCGTACGCGAGCGCGCTCGGCCGACTGAAGCCGGAGTTCACTGCGTTCCTCCCGAAGGAGACGTACGCCCAGCTGGTCGCCGCCAAGGACCCGAACGAGGTCGCGAAGCTCCTCGACTCCACGCCCTACGGGCCGGACATCCAGGCGACCCGCGCCGCCTACCAGGGCGCGGCGCTGGTCGAGATCGCGATCAACCGCACGTTCGTCCGGCGGAACCGCCACGCCTACGAGGCGACGCCGTTCGCCGGTCGCGGGGTCGTCGCCGCCTACCTCACGCGATGGGACCTGCAGAACGTCGAGCTGATCCTCGCAGCGAAGGCGCAGGGCCGGTCCATCACCGAGACCGAGGACCACCTCGTCTCGAGCCGCGAGATCCCGGCCGGTCTCTACGCCGGCGTCCTCACGCTCGACGACTTCCGGCAGCTGCTGGCCCAGCCGAGCCTCGAGGCGGTCGCCGCGGCCCTCGTGAAGTTCGGCTACGGGGCGACCGTGCTGCCGCTCGTCGAGACGTTCCAGCGGACGCACGACATCTTCCCGATCCTCCACGCGCTCGACCGGGAGTACTATACCCGCGTGCTCGAGGCGGCGCGGTTTTTCCAAGGGGACGAGTGGGTCGTCCGCCAGTTCCTCGCGAGCGAGATCGACCAGCGCAACGCGCTCCTCTTGCTCAAGGGGAAGGCGGGCAACCTCCCGCTCGAGGAGGTCGTGGCCCGTTGGTTCGACGGCGGCACGGTCCCCGCGGCGCAGGTCCCGGACCTTTACGGGGTGCGGAGCGTGCCCGAGCTCGTCGACCGGCTCGCGGGCCGGTTCCCGACGATCGGGGAGGGGCTGGGCGATTTCACGGAGAACCAGAGCCTCACGGGATTCGAGGCGGCGCTCGCGCGCGACCGCGCGACGAGCGAGCTCACGCGCCTGCGGACCTACCCGCTCTCCCTCGCGGTCATCTTCACGTACCTCTTGCTCGCCGAGCTCGAACGGGAGGACGTGCGGCGGATCGCGTTCGCGAAGCTCTACAACATCCCGAACGAGCGGCTCACGCCGCTCCTGGTCTCCCCGCGCCTCTAGACCGGCCTAGCCGGGCGGCGACTGCAGAATCGGGGTCGCGCTCGCGCCGTCGGGGTTCACGCTCGAGACCGTGTGCGTACGGGCGGCCCCGAACGGACGGAACGGCCTCCCGTTTCCCGTGTAGAACTTCGAGAAGTACTCGACGAAGATCAGCCGCGCCCCCTGAATCCCCGGCTCGAACACTCCGAGGATGACGTTGAACGATTGCCCGATGAGCAGGATCACGACCGCGACCGCGACCGCGGCCGCCCCACCGCCGAACAGGCCGCCCGCGATCGTGTTGATCACGAGCGCGAGGACGACGCTCGCAAGCAGGATGCCGACGAGCCGGGTGTAGGAGAGGATGTGGCTCAGCACCTCGATCAAGGACATCATGCCGGTCTGAACGCCCTCGCCGAGGATCATCAGAGCGAGGCCGGCCACGACCCCCACGAGCGCGAGGTCGAACGTCGGGTTGGTGATCGAGTCACCGCCCGCGGTCAGGACTCCGAGGGTCTTCGCGTGGAGGACGCAGAGGCCGAAGAACGCGAGTCCCCAGGCGAACACGATCCCGCCGAACTTGCCGACGACCCCCCGCCGGTGGTGGTGGAAGTATTCCTTCAGGAGCCCGAAGACGAAGCCGAGCGTGACCATCCCGAGCCCGACGAATCCCGCGAACAGGAGCAGGAGGCCGACCTCGCTCGGGCCCAGCGGGTCGAACGTCGTGTGGTAGCCGAAGAGATGGAGGAAGAGCGGATAGCCGAAGAATTCGTCGTAGTAGACTCCGAGCCCGATGGCGAGCACGCAACCGGGGATGAGCGCGTACGCGAGCTGACGCATGCCTTGGGGTCCGACAATCCGCTTCACGAAGTCGCGGCCGAACTTCGGGAGGTGCTGGGCGCCGGGGAACCCTGCGATCATCCAGATGCAGATCAGGAGGATCGTGAGTCCGTAGCCCCAGTCTCCCAGCATGAGCCCGAAAAAGAGGGGGAACGCAATCGCGAAGACGAGCGTTGGGTCCCACTCGTCGGCCTGCGGCAGCGAGTAGAACCGGATGAAGAACTCGAACCGCCGGACCCCCTGCGGGTTCGACATCAACGTCGGCGGCTCCTCGTCCGTCGGTACGGAGTAGAAGTACGCCCGCCCGTTCGCCGCGGACTGGACGACCGACTCGAGGCGCGGAACGTCCCGGCTCGGGACCCAGGCTTCCAGCGCGAACGTCGACCGGCCCGCCCCGAGCTTCGCGAGGATTTCGACCTTCCGATTCTCGATCTGGAGCGCCTCGTCGATCGCGGCGATGAGCGGATACCAGTCTCGGGCGATCGCTCCGAGCCGCTCGGCGATCGCGACGCGCCGCCGGAGGACCTCCTCCCGGCGGCGACGTAGGTTCTCAAGCTCGTCCCGCGCGGTCCCCTTGAGGTTCGGTGGCAATGAGGTGAGATGCACCCCACCCACTTGCGCGGTCCGAGCGAGCGCGTCCGCCGCGTTGCGTCGAAGACTGACGAGGCATCGTCCGCCCGCCGGGTCGACGAGCAGCTGCGCGTCCGCACTCGCCGGGATCGCCGTGCGGAGCTGGGCGATCGACTCCGGGTCGCCCTCGGCGAAGAACGTGAGGAAGCTCTCGCCCGAGAGCAGGTCGAGGCGGTCGGAGTAGAACGAGAGCTTCTCGAGCAACGCGATCGTCTCGTCGGTCGCCTGCTGCTCGGAGAGCAGCCGGTCGTTCTCGCGGGTTAGATCGCCGACCTCGGCGTCGACCGGGACCGTCTTCGCTGCCGCCAGGATGTCGTCGAGGGTATCGAACCGTCGCGGCGCCCCGACGGGGACCGCGGGGAGCGCCGACTTCAGCCCCCGGAAGCGGAGCGCCTCGTCGCCGATCGTCCGCTGCATTTCCGTCCCCCGCTCCGGGGCGAGCTCGGCGAGGGCCTCGGGAGAGAGGGGCTCGACCTGCGCGAGCCGTAGGTCGTGCAGGACCGTGAGGATACGTGCCTGGTCGTCCTTCCACCCGAGGATGCCGACCTTGGTCATCCGCTCGGGGCGCAGCACTCCCATCGGACCCGCTCCGTCAGTCCTTCGAGAATCCGGCGAGCACCGCCGCCAGGATGGCGTCCTTCTTGTCGGCGACTCGTTTCCCCTCGCCCCGGGCGGCCGCCTCGGCGGCTTTTCGCCCGTCCGCGAGGATCCCTTCCGCCTCTCGGTCGGCGGACGCCCGAGCGGCTTCCACCGTTCGCGCACGGTCGGCGTCCGCCGCGGCTTGGGCGGCCTTGACGGCGTCGTCGGCGTCCGAGCGCAGCCGCTGGACGGCCTCGTCCGCCTGCCCCCGAGCGGCCCGGAGCTTGAGCTCCCAATCGGTCTCCGTCGCCTTCACGCGCTTCAGGGCCTCGATCGAGCCGAGGTCCGCCCCGGGGGCCATTGCGGTCGCCATCAGATCGCTCCGTAGTAGTACGCGAGGAACACGAGAAGGCCGGCGATCGCCGCGACCTTGACCGCCAGCGAGAGACCCTGCACGAGGCGGAACCGGCGGACGGCGACGTTAGGCGCCTGCGGCATGGGCCTCCGTCTGCTCGATCTTGCGCTTGACGGTCTTCAGCATGCTGAACGAGTCGCGCTCGAGCTCGTCGAAACGGAACTTGATGTAGCGCACGGTGCCCTGGAGCCGGGGGATCAGGACGTTCTCGATCGCGCTCGCCCGACGCTTCGTCTTCTCGATCTCCTTGAGCAGCCGGCGGAGCGCGTTCTCCTTCTCCGCGATGTCGAGGACGACCTGGTAGATTCCCTGGAAGTGTCGGATCGACTCGTTCACCGAGGTCGGGAGGTCGAGGAGCTCGGGAGCCGCCACCGGCCGGTAGTCGCCGCGGTCGACCCGAGGGGTCTTCACGCCCATGACGTTCTTCGTCGCGACCTGGACCGGGCGGACGTCGGGGAGCAGCATCGAGATGCTCTCGAGCCGGGTCGGGCCCTCCATCATCTCGGCCATTCGGATCGACTCGTAGCCGCGCGCGATCCGCGCCTTGAGGTCGCCGCGGAGCTTCATCGCCTCCTTCGAGATCGAGAAGAACTCGACGATCAGCGCCGTGCGCTTCAGCTTGAGCAGGTTCAGCCCCTTCTTCGCGACGACGATCCGGCGACGCGTCCGCAGGAGTTCGAGGCGGGTCGGTCGAACGGTCTCCGCGGGCACGGTCCGGTCTCCGTTACGTGACCGAGCTCGGGTGGGTGCGGTACTTCGCGATGAACTCCGGCTTGATCCGCTTCAGCTCCGCGTCGGGGAGGTCCGAGAGGATGTCCCAGCCGATGGAGAGGCTCTGGTCGATCGTGCGGTCCTCGTCCGAGCGCTGGTTGACGAACTGCGTTTCGAACCGGTCGGCGGCCCTCAGGTACAGCCGGTCGACGGGGGACAGCGACTCTTCCCCGACGATCGCCGAGAGCGCCCGCTGGTCCTTCCCCGTCGCGTACGTCGCGAACAGCTGGTCGGCGACCCCGCGGTGGTCCTCTCGCGTCCGCTTCGGGCCGATCCCCTGGTTCATGAGGCGCGAGAGCGAGGGCAGCACGTCGATCGGCGGGTAAACGCCGCGGCGCTGGAGTTCCCGACTGACGTAGATCTGGCCCTCGGTGATGTAGCCCGTCAGGTCCGGGATCGGGTGCGTCACGTCGTCCGCCGGCATCGTGAGGATCGGGAGCTGGGTGATCGACCCCTTCCGACCGTGGATCTTCCCCGCACGTTCGTAGATCGTCGCGAGGTCGGTGTACATGTAGCCCGGGTAGCCGCGGCGGCCCGGCACCTCGTCCCGCGCCGCCGAGACCTCGCGGAGCGCCTCGCAGTAGTTCGTCATGTCGGTGAGGACGACCAGCACGTGAAGGTCGCGCTCGTACGCGAGGAACTCGGCGGCCGTGAGCGCCATCCGCGGCGTCACGACCCGTTCCATCGACGGGTCCGACGAGAGGTTCAGGAAGACGACCGCGCGTTCGAGCGCCCCGGTCGACTCGAACTCCTTCAAGAAGAAGTTCGCCTCTTCGCTCGTGATCCCCATCGCGGCGAAGACGACCGCGAACCCTTCCGTCGAGTTGCGCAGTTTCGCCTGGCGCACGATCTGCGCCGCGATCTGGTTGTGCGGCAGGCCCGCTCCCGAGAAGATCGGGAGCTTCTGGCCCCGCACGAGCGTGTTCATCGCATCGATGGTCGAGATCCCCGTCTGGATGAACTCGCTCGGCTCTTCGCGCGAGTAGGGGTTCATCGCGTTCCCGACGATCTCGAGCTGGGTCTCGCTGACGATCTTGGGTCCGCCGTCGCGCGGCTCGCCGAGCCCGTTGAAGACGCGGCCGAGCAGCTCGTCCGAGACGGCGAGGGTCGCGACCTCGCCGAGGAACTTGACGCTCGTCGACTCGATGTTCATCCCCATCGTCGGGCCGAACACCTGGACGATCGCGAGCCCCTTCCGCGAGTCGAGCACCTGGCCCTGCCGTCGCTCGCCGCTCGGCAGGCTGATCTCGACGATCTCCCCGTACGCGGCGTTGGCCACGTCCTTGACGAACAGCAGCGGGCCCGTAACGCGGTCGACCGTCCGGTAATCCACGGGGACGTCCGCGGTGGGGGGAGTCGGCGCCGCACCTTTCACGGCCATGATCAGGAGCCTCCCGCCGCCACCGCTTCGGTCTCCCGGATCGCCTGGCCCATCTCGGCCTCGAGCTGGTCGAACTGATTCGTGAGGTCCGCCTCGGGGATCCACTTCATCCGAGAGAGCTTCGTTCGAACGGGCAGCTTCTGGAGCTGCGCCACCGTCGCGCCCTTCCCGATCGCCTCTTGCTCGCTGTCGCCGAAGTGGAGGATCGCGCGAAGCATCCGGTACTGCTTCTGGATCGAGGAGTAGGTGTCGACGTCGTCGTAGGCGCTCTGCTGCAGGTAATCCTCCCGCAGCATTCGCGCCACGTCGAGTGTCGCCTTCTCCCGCTCGGGGAGCGCATCCACGCCCACGAGCTGGACGATCTCCTGAAGCTCGGCTTCTTTCTGGAGGACCTCGAGCGCTCGCTGCCGCAGCGGGATGAACTCCTTCGAGAGGTTCGCACCAAACCACGCCTCGAGGTCGCTGATGTAGAGCGAGTAGCTCTGCAACCAGTTGATCGAAGGGAAGTGACGTCGCGACGCGAGCGAGGCGTCGAGAGCCCAGAAGACCCGCGCCACACGGAGGGTGTTCTGACTGACGGGCTCGGAGGTGTCCCCGCCCGCCGGAGAGACGGCACCGACGACCGTGACCGATCCCGTGCGTTGGTCGGGAGAGAGCGTCACGACGCGACCCGCCCTCTCGTAGAACTCGGCGATCCGGCGGCCGAGGTAGGCGGGGTATCCCTCTTCGCCCGGCATCTCTTCGAGGCGGCCCGAGATCTCGCGCATCGCTTCGGCCCATCGGCTGGTGGAATCGGCCATCAGCGCTACGTCGTAGCCCATGTCCCGGTAGTACTCCGCGATGGTGATTCCGGTGTACACGCTCGCCTCCCGTGCCGCGACCGGCATGTTGGAGGTGTTCGCGATCAGAATCGTCCGCTCCATTAGTGGACGTTTCGACTTCGGGTCGACGAGGCTGGGGAACGTCGCAAGCACCTCGGTCATCTCGTTGCCCCGCTCTCCGCAGCCGACGTACACTACCACGTCGGAGTCGGCCCATTTCGCGAGCTGCTGTTGGATGACGGTGTTGTGGAGCAGCAGTCCACCGAACCCACCCACGAAGTTCTGCCCGAACTCCGGCAGCGCAAAGTCGTACACGTCGTACGGTCCGTCGTCCTCGACCCGAACTTCAACGATTTCGTCGCAGAACAAGGACTCGAGGAGCCGGGCCAAGCGCGGGGCTGGCTCGTTCTCCCCCTCGTCGAAGCCCAGCGTGCCTGCGAATCGTTGGAACGTGGCCGCGCTCATCCGCTCGCCGTTTCCGATGTAGTTGTGGATCTCGATTCCCTGGCGGGACAACGCGGAGTATGTCGTTCGCGACCGATACAAGATTTCGATGGCCGTCGGGGACAACGGCACCACGTCCGTAGCCGTGTACGTGGCCGTCTTCGACGCCAGGTATCTCTGAATCGCCGCGGTCTTCGGGTCGTCCGAGCCGAGCGCGGAGAAGAGCCGCGAGAGATTTGGGGAGCCGCGGATGAAGAGGCGGTAGTATTCTGTGCCGTCTATCGTGCGTCGGCCGAGCGCCGAACCGATCCCGAACCGGGTAAGCGCATATGTCAACTCGGTCTGCAGCCGACGGCTCGCGGTGCAGAATTCGACCTCTCCCCCGGAGAATCCGCCGTCCCCGAGATAGTAGCCGCGGAGAAACGCTCCCAAGGAGCGATTGCTGGAACCGAGCACCGAGGCGGGGACTCGCTTCTCCGCCGAGACCCGGCCGGTTCCGAGCTGACCAAGAAGATCGACCAGCTGGCGACTCATCAGAAGGACGTTCGGAGTCTTCCCGACCTGGCGCTCAATCTTTCCCGTGACCCCGAACAGGATGTAGCTGAGCGAGAGGAAGCGTTGCAACATGCTGGGGTCGGCGTTCGTGAAGACGACCGTCCCCCGTCCCCGGATGTACCCCTCCGCCACGAAGAGGCCCAAGAACTCCGCGAGCGAGGGTGACATCCGGTCGGGAACGAAAATTTGCTTCCCTCGCCGCCGCAGCGGGGCGATATCGAGGCGCAGCGGACGATCGGACTCCGGAGACGGTAGTTGCCGAACGGAAGCCAGGTAGTCTCCGGTTCGAAGCTGCCGGGCCATCGTTTCCTGCACCCGGCCGTCCGGCCCGATGGTGAAGAGCCGGTGGATGGGGGTCACACGGACCGATCGTCCGCTCCGAGTACGGACCCGGACGAGCGTGTCGCTCTTGCCGTGATACAGCGTACGAGTGCGGCTCCTCACGATCCGGTCACCGACCAGCGAGTAGAGCTCCATCGGCTTCCGCAACGTGAGCCACTCGTCGGCGCCGTCCGAACGGAGCTCGCCGGCGCGCCGCGAGTTGTTGAATATTTCTTCGATGGGGGCGAGCGTTCCGTCGGCGAGAAGCACCGGCGTTTCAGCTCCACTGCACTTCCCGGATCCGAAGGGTCCTGGCACGCAAGCGGTGCCTCCCTTGGCGACGGGGAAAAAGGAATCCACGACGCGTTGTCCTGTGACGAGAGGGATCCCCGGGGCAAGCTTCTGCTGGACCGGGCGCGGGATTCGGACGACCCATCGGTGACTAAGATAGAGCGGCTGGGTACCGCCCGCCGTCTTCAGCGTGCCGATCGGCTCGCGGATCGTGTACGAGCCGCTCGCGAGTTTTCCGATCGTCCCCTCGAGCCCCGGAGGAACCAGGATCTTGTGGAGAATGAGCGGGGTCTCTTGGACCGTCCCGAGAACCGCGCCTGCGGCGACGGTGTCACCGACCTTCGCCGTCGCGGTGAACTCCCACTTCGCTTTCTCGTCGAGTGGAGGCGCGACGAAGCCGCGCGTGATGAAGTCGCCCACGCTCTTCTGGATCACGTCGAGTGGGCGCTGGACGCCGTCGTAGATTGACTTGAGGAGGCCCGGGCCCAGCTCGACCGAGAGCGCCTGGCCGGTGCTCTCGACGGGGTCGCCCGGTCGGATGCCGGTCGTGTCCTCGTAGACCTGTACGGTCGCGGTGCCGCCGACGAGCCGGATGATCTCCCCGACGAGGCCGAGGGAGCCGACGCGGACCACGTCGTACATCTTGGCGCCCTCGAGACCTTCCGCGATAACGACCGGACCGGATACGCGCCCGACGACTCCCATGCAGCACTCCCCCGCTAATTCGGAACCGCGAGCGTGACGCCGAGGACGCGCTTGGCGAGCGCGTTGATGCTCTCGACCTCGAACTCACCGGTCGGGGTCGGGACGAAGACGACGAGCGGCGCGAGGGAGGCGTCCGCGTGCGCCCGCTGTACGTCGGAGAGTCGCGCACGGATCGACTGGCTCGCGATCACGAGATTGTAGCTGCCGTCGGCCATCACGCGCTGGAACTCCGCGACGGAGTTCTCCGGCGAGACTTCGACCACGTCCTTGAGGCCGATCAGGCGGAATCCGATCGCGAGCTCGCGCTCCCCGAGTACGACGGTGCGCCCCCCGGAGATCGGCGTTTCGGGCACGGCGTCTTCGGCGGGGCCGAGTCCTATTTAACGCCTGCCCGCCGCGGCGGCCGGACGGCGAGAGAAGCGGTCCCGCGACGCTACTTGTACGTCGACTTGTGGACGTGGTTCTCGTCGTCCACGATCAGGATGCACTCGCCCTCGCACTCGAACAGGCAGGCCTCGCAGACGATGCACTCCGGTCCGTGGATCGCGAGGGACTTCTCTCCCCGCATCTGGAACTTCGCCATCACGGACGGGTCGTCCACGACGTCGGGGAGCTGGTCGCGGGGACGGAGCTCGAAGACGTTCACCGGGCAGACGTCCCGGCAGTGCGAGCAGCCGGTGCACTTTGCCTCGTCGATGTCGACCTGGACCATCCGACTCCCGTCAGGCGAGCGGGCGGGCCTATTTTCCTTTACCCGAGGGTGGAAGGTGTTCCACGGTCCCCTCGACCCTTAACCGCTCTCGCCCTCTTTACCGGCGAGGAACCGTGGGGAAGATCCTGCTCGGCACCAGCGGCTGGGATTATCCCGAGTGGGTCGGGCGGGTCTACCCACCGCACGGGGCCTCCGACAAGCTGCGCTACTATGCGAACCTGTTCCCGATCGTCGAGGTCAACTCGACGTTCTATCGCCTCCCCGCGCCGGGCGTCGCCGCCTCGTGGGTTCGCCGCACGCCCAGCGGGTTCCGGTTCGCCGCGAAATTCCCGCAGACGATCACGCACGACCTGCGGCTCGTCGGCACGGACGAGGAGCTCGCCCGGTTCCTTGCGGTGCTGAAGCCGATTCGGGACGCCGGGAAGTTCGTGGCCGCGCTGCTGCAACTGCCTCCGTCGCTCCCGTTCGACCCCGGGACGGTCCGCACGTTCTACGCGTCGCTTCCGCGCGACCTCCCCGTGGCGGTCGAGTTCCGCGAACGCTCCTGGCTCGTGCCGGAATCGTACGCGCTGCTCGAGGAGTTCGGCCTCGCCTACGTCGTCCTCGACGGCCCGCACCTCCCCGTCGACCTCCGCGTGACCGCACCGTTCGCCTACGTGCGCTGGCACGGCCACGGGAACCCGACGTGGTACGACTACACCTACTCCGCCGAGGAGATCGCGGCGTGGGTCCCGCGCGTCCGCACGCTCGCCGAGAAGGCGGACGTCGTCTACGGGTTCTTCAACAATCACTTCCGCGGAGACGCGGCGACGAACGGCCGCTCGCTCGCCGAGCTGCTCGGGCTTCCGCCACCCCCGGGGAGCGTGCGGCTCGACCTGTGAGCGTCCCGCCGGGGTCGGTACACCTCGTTCCCGACCCTGTTTCAACGTCTCCCGAGACGCCGCTTTAGAGCGGTCCGGGCCCTCGATCGGGGGCCGGACCGATGACCGAACTCCTGGACTACGAACCCGCGCTTGGGCCCGAGGACGACGCGGAGGTCGACCTCCTCCCATTCGATACGGAGCCCGAGGTCGCCCCGGTCCCCCGGTCGCCCGCGACCCCCGGGCCGGTCCGGCTCGCCACCCGTTCCCGTCGTCACCGCGCCGGCGCGCTCCTCCCGTCCGAGCCCGCGCTCTTCCCGTGGCTCGCCCGCCGCTTCGCGCCGGGCGAGATGACGCTCTGGGTCGGACCGCGCGTCGCGGTCGAGCCGATCCTCGAGCGGCTCTACGCCGGGAACGCCCGCGCCCGGGGCGAGGTCTCGCTCCTCGAGGGCGCGAACCGGTTCCACCCGTACCGCATCGGGGAGCTCGGCCGGTCGCTCGGCGTCGACGCGACCGAGACGCTCCACCGCATCCGTCTCGCCCGGGCGTTCACCGCCTACCAGATGGTCGCGCTGGTCGACGGCTGGGCGCGGGAGGCCCGCCGGTACCCGCCGACGCTCCTCGTCGCGCACGACCTCCCCGCGATGTTCGCGGCGGACGAGATCCGGGACGACGAGCGGGCCGCGCTCCTCCTCCACGTCGCGCGGACGCTCGGGACGCTCGTGCACGACGTGCGCGTGCCGCTCCTCGTCACGCTCGGCCCCGGGGAGATCGACCGGTTCCCCGGCCTCGCCGACGAGGGGCCACGGTGGGCCGACCTCGTCACGTTCGTCCGCGGCCCCGGCACGCTGCGCCTGCGCTCGTTGCGTGACGACGCCCGTCTCGCGTTCGTCCCCCGTCCCGGGGGCCAACACGGCATCGAGGAGTTCGGCGGCGGTTCCGCCGAGGAGGTGATCGCGTGGGACGTACCGCCCCGACGTACCGCCAGGCGCTCGAGGAACGGATGAAACGGTGGGACGAGTTCGCGCGGCTCCTCACGACGCCCGAGGAGCGCGCCGCCTTCGAGACGCTCCGGACCGGCGCCCGCCGGTACGCCGCCCAGGCGACGTACGTCGGGAGCCCCGACCTGCTCGAGTCGATCCTGCTCTCCGTCCTCCTCGACCTCGCACGGCGGCTCCCCGCCGAGCCCGCGGGCCGCGCGGCCGCCCGCTGACCGTGGACGGGGCGGCCCCGACCCCGGACGGCTGGCTCCTCGACATCACCGAGAGCGCGGACGGCCGCTCGGTCGTCCTCTGGCGGAAGGAGCGGTCGACCGGCCGGGTCCGCCGGACCGCGGTCGAGTACCGGCCCCCGTTCCTCGTGGACGGGCCGCGGGAGGAGCTCGCCGGCCTCGCCCGCCGCCTCGGGCAGGACCCCGAGGTCGCGGGCGTCGAGCGCCGGGTCCTCGCGCCGTCGCTCTTCGACCGTCGGGCGCGCACCGTGCTCTCCGTGACGCCGGCGCGGAACCCGCACCGCCGGGCGCTCGCCCGGTCGGTCGACGCGCTCGGCGGGTTCGCGCGGTTTCGTCTCTACGACGTCGACCTCACCGCACCGCAGCTCTACCACCTCGGCCACGGGCTCTACCCGTTCGCGCCGGTCGCGGGGCGCGGCGCCGACCTCACCGCGACCGAGCCGGCCGAGGCGATCGACTACGTCACGCCGCCCTTGCGCGTCGCGCGGCTCGAGGTCCGCATCGCCGGCGAGCGCCGGGGCCGGATCCCACCGCCCGACGGCCGGATCGGGTCCGTGCGGCTCGGGGACGTCACGCTCGAGGGCGCGGAGGAGGACCTCCTGCGCGCGCTCGTGGACGAGGTCGCACGGAGCGACCCGGACGCGGTACTGACGCAGGGCGGGGACGCGTTCGACCTCCCGTGGCTCTACCGGCGCGCGGCCGCCTGCGGCCTCGGCCCGGACGTCTTCCGGCTCGGACGCGAGGAGGTCCCGTTCCGCCCGTCGCGACGCGCGTACACGTTCGAGACGTACGGCCAGGTCCGCCACCGGGACGCGGCGTGGCCGCTCCCCGGCCGGTTCCACATCGACCGCGCGAACTCGTTCCTGTTCGACGACGCCGACATCGCCGGGCTCGTCGACGCGGCCCGGCTCTCGCGCCTCTCGCTCACGACCGTGGTGCGCCAGTCGCCGGGGACCTGCTTCACCGCGATGGAGATGGCGCACGCGCTCCGGCTCGGCGCGCACGTCCCGTGGAAGAAGAACCGTCCCGAGACGTTCCGCCGCGGCGACCAGCTGGTCGCCGCCGACCGGGGCGGGGCGATCTTCCTCCCGCCGGTCGGCGTCCACGACCTCGTGGACGAGTTCGACTTCGCGAGCCTCTATCCGTCGATCATGGTGCGGAACAACCTCTCCGCCGAGACGCTCGAGTGCCGGTGCTGCCCCACGAGCCCGATCCGCGCCCCCGGGCTCGGCTACCGCTCCTGCGTGCGGCGGGTCGGGCTGATCCCGCGGACGCTCGCGCCGCTCCTCGCGCGCCGGATGGCGTACAAGGCGGCGATGAAGCGGCCCGGGACGCCGCCGGAGGAGGTGCTGCGCCTGAAGCGTCGGGTGAAGATGCTGAAGTGGGTCCTGGTCACCGCGTTCGGCTACCAGGGGTACCGCAACGCGCGGTTCGGCCGCATCGAGTGCCACGAGGCGATCAACGCCTACGCGCGGCGGCTCCTCGCCGACCTCGTGCCGCTCGCCGAGGCGGCCGGCTACCGCGTCCTCCACGGGATCGTCGATTCGCTCTGGCTCCGGCCGACCGACCCCGCGCGCCCGCCGGACCCCGAAGCGTTCGCGCGGGAGATGAGCGCCCGGTACGACCTCCCGCTCGGCTACGAGGGGCGGTACCGCTGGATCCTGTTCCTTCCCGCGACGACGCACGGGCTCGGCGTGCCGAACCGGTACTACGGCTACTACGAGCACGGCGAGTTCAAGCTCCGCGGGATCGGCGCGCGGCGCCACGACACGACGGTCTTCGTCCGCCGGTTCGAGGGCGAGGTCCTCGACCTGTTCCGCGCGGCGCGCGACGCGGACGGGGTCCGGGAACGCCTGCCCCGGGCGCTCGCCCGCGCCGACCTGTTCGCCGAGCGCCTCGCCGCGGGCGACTGGCCCCGGGACGAGCTCCTGGTCGCGCATCGGCTCGGGCAGTCGCCGTCGGAGTTCGTCACGTTCACCGATTCGGTCGCGGCGGTCCGCCAGCTCGCCGACGCGGGCGTCCACCGCGCGGCCGGAGAGCTCGTTCGGTACGTCGTGCTCGACCGGCGGAGCCGCTCGTTCCGTCACCGGGTCCGCGTCGCCGAGCTCCTCGACGGCGACGAGCCGTACGACGCGGGCGCCTACCTCGAGCTCCTCGCCCGCTCGGCGGAGACGCTGCTCGCCCCCCTCGGGGTCGACCGGGAGGACCTCCTTTCCCGTTGGGGGGTCGCGCCCCCAGCGGAACGCACTCCGTTCCGCTCGCCCGAACGGGCGGTCCAAGGGGTGCTCGAGGAACCGTGAGCCTGCCGGCGGACGTTTTAGCCCCCCATCGCGTCGAAGGAAAGTGACCCCGCGGCCGGCCCGCACGAAACGATCCCGAGACGGGGCCCGTCGGAGCCACCGGTCCGCCGCGGACTCCCCGTCCCGCCAGGCCGCCAGGATCCGTCGCAGCGTCCGGGACGGACGTCTCGAGGACCTGAGCCCGCTCCTGCTCGCCCTGAACGACCCGTCGCCGGGTCTCCGGCAGACCGCGGCGGTGGCGCTCGGCATCCTGAAGGACCCCCGGGCGCGCAGCTCGCTCGCGGTCGCACTGACCGACCCGGACGTCGCGGTGCGGGCGAGCGCGGCCGAGGCGCTCGGCGCGATCGGCCGAGCCGAGAGCCGCGAACCGCTCGAATCCGCGCTGGGCGACCCCGACCTCCGGGTCCGCGTCCGGGCGGCCGGGGCGCTGCGTGCGCTCGCCGACCCGGCGAGCGTCCCGGCGCTCGCGATCCGCTCGAGCGACCCGTCGTACGAGGTCCGCCAGGCGGTGTGCGCCGCGCTCGGGGCGATCGGGACGGACGCCGCCGCCCGCGCCCTCACCACGCTGTTCGCCGACCCGAGCGACCGCGTCCGCCGCGAGGCGGTCCTCGGCTACGGTCGGCGCGGGGACGTCGGGGTCGCCGACACGATCCGGCCGTTCCTCTCCGACCCGGCCCGCCGGGTGCGGGTCGCCGCCGCCGTGGTGCTCGGACGCCATCGGGACCAGGAGAGCGTCCCGCTCCTGCTGCGCCGGCTCGAGGTCCCCGAGACGTGGGAGAAGCCCGCGGTCCTCGTCGCGCTCGGGCGGATCGGTGCGCCCGAGGCCGTGCCGGCGCTCCTGACCGCGAGCGACCATCCCGCGCACTGGGTGCGGGTCTGCGCGCTGCACGCCCTCGGCGAGCTCGGGGTCCCCGAAGCGCGCACGGCGGCGCTCGCGCACGCGAGCGACGCGTCGTGGGCGGTCCGGGGCGCCGCCGCGCTCGCGCTCGGCGCGACCGGCAGCGGCGACGAACTGCCCGTTCTGCTGGAGCTGCTCCAGGACCCTCACCCGTGGCCGCGCCGGGGGGCGACGTACGCGATCGGGCGGCTCGGACTCACCGAAGCGTCCGCGCGCGTGCGCGAGGAGCTCGCGGACCCGGTCGCGGAGGTGCGGCTCGCCGCGATCTGGGCGGTCGGGCGGCTCGCCGATGACGGCGCCCGTGAGGAGCTCGTTCGCCTGCTCTACGGAGTGCGGCCCGGGGCGCCCGACGACCTGGCCGAGCCCGGCCCGGACGCAGGGAACGAGGCGCCGCTCCGCTCGGACGCCGAGAGCCGGCTCTTCGACGCCGCCGTCCAGGCGCTCGGCCGGCTGTCGCACGGCGTGCCGGACCCGTTCGTCCAGCGGGCGCTCGCCGAGGTCCGGGGCCGACTCTCCGAGGAGGAGCTCGACCGGCTCGCCCGCCTGCCGCTCCCCGAGGTCGGCAACGACCGGACCCCGCCGACGCTGCGCTCCCTGTTCGAGAGCGCGATCGCCGCGTCGGCGGACGACGAGGAGCCCGGATGATCCGGGACCTCCGGAAGGCGGACGCCCCCACGCTGTTCGAGTTCCTCCAGATCGGGTTCCCCGAGGAGGAGGCGCTGCTCGGCGCCACCCCGGACGGGTACACCCGGGTCGTCCGCCGCATCCTTCGTTGGGACACGCGGTTCGTGCTCGGGCTCCTCCGCGTGGCCGGTCGACCGATCTTCCGCTACCTCGTGGTCGAGGAGGACCACCGGGTGGTCGCCACGACGCTGCTGACGTTCCCCGAACGCACGGGGTTCGTGAGCAACGTCATGGTCCACCCCGACTATCGGCACCGCGGCCACGCCCGGGCCCTCCTCGAGCGGGCCCGCGAGCTCGCGGCGCGGGCCGGAAAGAAGTACATCGCCCTCGAGGTCCTTCGTTCGAACACCCCCGCGATCACGCTCTACGAACGGCTCGGCTACCGGCATCTGGACGACGGGGGCGCCCTCGTCTCCCGCGAGTCGACGACCCCGATCATGGGCCCGACGTCGGGCGCGGTCCGTCCGTTCGTCCCGAAGGACGCGCGGCCTCTCGCGGAGGTCTCCCGACGCGCGCTCTCGTCCGAAGTGCTCGAGGTGTTGCCGCCGAGCGAATCCGGGATCCGGGGTTCGACGTTCGTCGACCGCGCGCTGGAGTCCACGACGCGCGCGTGGGTCGTCGATCGGGGGCGCGGACCCGAGGCTCACGTGGCGGCGAACGTCGGGGGCGCGATGGCGGCGGCGCACATCTCCGAACCGATCGTCGCGGAAGGGCTCCCCGAGCCCGACGTCGCCGCGCTCGTCCGGACCGCGGTCGAGTGGTGCGCGCGCGCGAACCCTCCCCGCATCGTCGGCCGGGTCGCGGCCGCGAACGGTCGGGCGCGCTCGGCCCTTTTCGGAGGCGGATTCCGTGAGGTCATCGCGGACTGGACGCTCTACCGGTCGACGAACTGAGCGGCCGGCCGGCGCGCCCGGAGTCGACGTCTATCTGTTCCCCGCCGTGGTCGGCGGGGGCCTCGGCGATATCGAGGAGGTGCTCGCCGCGGGACGGGAGCTCTCGGCCGCGGGCTACGCGATCTCGCTCCTCCGCCTCCCCGGCCGCCCGCTCCCCCGGTCGGTCGACGGACCGTGGTCCTGGCCGCCGGTCGTCCGCCGCTCGCGCGTCGTCCCCTCCTCGCCCGCGGCCCTCACCGTCGCGCCGGCGTGGGGGGTCAGCGCCGCGGCGACGCGCGACGAGCCGTTCGGTCGCGGAGGCCCGTGGGCCGCGGAGTCGGCCGCGGTCGAATCGGCGTACGGGCCCGGGTCGACCGTCCACGTCAGCCTGGAGGAGTTCGCGCGGACCCTCACGGCGACCGAAGAGAACCGGGAGCGATTCCGCGAGGGCGGGGTGCGCCACCGGGCGATCGCGTCCCGTCTCCGGGCGTCCCGGGACGCCGGCGAGCTCGACCGGCTCCGCACGGAGTACCGTCGCTACCGGGCGTTCGACCGGCCGAATGTGCTCCACCTCTACACGACGTTCCGCTTCGACCGCGCGTTCGCGGCCGAGGCGCCCGAGGCGGTGCAGACCGGACCGCTCTGGCCACGGCTCGCTGCCGGGTCGCGACAGCCTCGCCGACGTCGGGACCGCCGGGCGTGGGTTTGGTACGCGAGCCCGGCGAGCGCGGAGGCGATCGCCCCGGCCGTGGTCGAGGGGCTCCGGCATGCGAGTCCACCGGTCGACCTCTACGTCCGTACCGCCCGTCCCTGGAAGGTCGAGTTCCCGGGCGAGCGGGTGACGGTGGCGACGGGGCCGGTCCCGCCGGTCGAGTGGCATCGCCGGTTCTCCGAGGCCGAGCTCCGGATCGTCACGGGCAGCCGCACCCTGCTCGAGGCGATGGAGCTGGGCCGGCCTTTCCTCTACTTCAACGGCGTCCTCGGCGGGGGTGCGGCGCGTCGACGCCACCGCCCCGAGAAGCTCCGCGCGTGGCTCGAACTCGCCCGGGGGGCCGCGGTCGACGCGGCGCTCTGTCGCGACCTTGCGGACTTCGCGCGCGGTCGC
>JASHUL010000012.1 GCA_030039995.1 Thermoplasmata archaeon | reverse complement strand
GGTATCGACCAGCACGACGTCCAGGTGGCGGGCCCGGGCATGTGCCACGGCGTCGAAGGCGACGGCGGCCGGGTCACTGCCCTCCTGCTGCCGCACCACTTTGATGCCGAGACGCTCTCCGTGCACGAGCAACTGTTCAATGGCTCCGGCCCGGAAGGTGTCCCCGGCGGCAATCACCACGGACAGCTTCTGCCGGTGGAACCAGTCGGCCAACTTTGCGATCGTCGTGGTCTTCCCGGTTCCGTTTACTCCGACGAACAGGATGATGTACGGTCGTGGCTCCTGCGCGCGCACGCGAGCCTCCACGTCGATCGGGGGTTGAGAAAGGATCGATCGAACCGACTGTTCGAACGTTGATCGAATCGCCGACTCGGCGTCGGCTCCCCACCTTAGCTTCTTCCCAGCCAGGTCCTTCCGAATGTCCTTTCGGATCCGTTCGACGACGGGGAGCGCCACGTCGGCCTGAAGCAGTGCGATCTCGAGATCTTCCAGAACGTTGTCTAGCGTATCGTCAGAGAGTCGTCGGCCTAATCCTTCCGTCAGTCCCTCCGCGGCAGTCGCCGGTGGCGGGTGGGACTTCCCGGATGAGACAGGCTCAGTTGGCTCGTCGGGCTTGGACGAGCCAAAGAGTCGGGCCTTAATCGAGGACCACATTGTTCGAAGCGGTGCCGGGCCCGGCCCGCTCCGCGCCCTGGCTCAATGCCTCGAGTCGGCTCGACAACACGGTGATCCGGTCTTCGAGCGCGCGCATCTGATTCTCCAGATCCTGCGAGGCCTGATCGAGGCGCGCCAAGCGCTCGGAGAGAAGCTGACTGGCTTTCGGGCGTTCCATCTCCACCACAATCCCACTGCCAATCCCGACCAGCACGTGGGCGCTATCCCTCGGAGACCCGCGGAGGAACGCGTCGGCTCCGACTGGGACGAGGAGCTCGGGATCGGCTCCGGTCCTCTCCAACCCCTCGAGGGTTTCCCGTGCCCGCTGATGGTCTGCCCTAGAAGCGGTGATCATCTGATGCTGCTGAAGCATCTGGGAGAGCTGATTTCGGTACAACTCGAGACGCATCAGGTCGTCCCGGACCTGCTCCTCGGTCACCGGCCGGGCGTCGCTTGCCGGGGTGCTCATGCCGATACGGGCTCCACGGCGCCGATCCGTATGAGACGTCTCGGAACGTGGTGACTCCCGCCGATCACGGACAGCGCCCATTCGCGGGCCGCCTCCGGGGTCGGAGCGTCCCGGACTTTTGTGAAAGATTGCCAACTTTTCCGCCGGGCATAGAACTCGCCCGACACCCTCCAAATCGGCACTCTAACACCTGAACGCAGGGAACACCCGAAGACCGTACATTAGCCCTTTGGGTCCGGCACGACGGACCCCTTCGTTTTCGAGGTCGGCGAGCGGGCATCGACCGACTTTTCCGCCGCGTACTCTCGTAACCGGAACCACCGCGCTTGCCGATCGTCCAGACGAGCGGTCGCTTCCGGCGCGCCGGGAGTTTCCAAGAGATCCGGAGACCCGGGGCCCGACGGTGGGGTCGGGTCGGGTGGCGCGGAATCGAGCGTGCGCTGAGACGGAGCCGTGTCGTCTATTAACCGGCGAGTTCGCTGATCTCCTGCCATCTCAAATCCACCTCCTTGTCGGTCAGGGCGACGGTGGGCGAGAAGAGAACGGTATCGCCCCAGATGGCGCGGGCCGCGGCAAACTCGTCCACTGGGAGCGGGAGTACGACGCCGTCAGCGTGGATTTGGTCGACGAGAGCTCGCGCAACCTCGGGCGCCCCGGTGAGGTCCGTGGGAACCACCCGCGCACGAGGATTGAAACATGCCAGCGTCCGACCGACGAGAGACTCGCCCAGGCCGAGCGTAACGAAAGCAACCTGGCACCCCCTCTTCATCATCAGATAGGCGCCGACCGCTCCGCGAGGGCCATCCACCAACGCCACCACACGCCCCGCAACGCCCAAGGGAAACCCGCCCGGACCCCGCACTCGAGTCGAATACAGATAGGTCCGGGGGCCACGGACCTCTACCGACAGCTCGACATCCGGGGATTCGAGGTCCACCGACAATTGCCGGTCTGGCCATTGCGTCATCAGTAGGCCCCCAAGGTCTCGGGCCAATTCCTGACTCGTGAAAGGGTGGCTACCGGTTCGTCGAGCGCGAACCGCAAACGAACGTCCCGGGACAAGCAGCGGATCGGCCCAGGCAATCACCCGCGAACGGATGCCGTTCAATTCCGTCGGAATCTCCTCCACCGCGCTGACGGAGGTTACACCGAAGACGCGACGCACTAGCCGAACCGCCTCCGCCTCGTCGTCGCTGTCAACGTACAGGTGCCCATGGTCGGCGCGCAGCCGGCACGTTTTTCCCGCCGACAGGAACTGGTTCAGAATATTTCGCTGAAGCGTTCGCTCGAACTCACGCCGAACGGGGGGGGACTTCAGAGCCAGTTCACCGTAACGGACGAGCAAGGTCGACATTCGGGAAGAACGGTTTAATCCGACGGGCCTCATCAGCGTTCGGGGCACCACGCGATGGAGGACGATCCGGAGAGCTCGGGCTCGTTGTGGGACCCATGGCGCCCCGTGCGTG
>JASHUL010000163.1 GCA_030039995.1 Thermoplasmata archaeon | reverse complement strand
GACGTCCGTGACGATCAACAGCGTGGCGCAGCCGAGCGTCCGGGCGACTCGCGCGGCCGAACGGTCCTTGTCGATCACCGCGTCGACACCGCTCCAACCGCCGCGACCGTCCCGGACGACCGGGATGCCCCCGCCGCCCGCGACGACAAAGACGCACCGACGCCCGAGCCCGAGGTCGAGGGCCCGACGGATCGCGGGGCCCTCGAGCCAGCTCCCGGGGCGCGGAGACGCCACGACCCGACGCCAGCCGCCGCGTTGGGGATCCCGCCGTAGCACCCAACCCGACCTCCCTCGAAGCCGGCGCGCCTCGGCGGCCGAGTAGAACCGCCCGACCGGCTTCGACGGGGTGCCGAACGCCGGGTCGCGCGCGTCGACCTCGGTTCGGGAGACGACCGGTACGACGAACCGGGGTCGGCCGGCCCGGGCGAGGGCCCGCGAGAGCTCCTGCGCGACGAGGAAGCCGATCTGTCCTTGCGATTCCGCGTCGGCGACGTACATCGGCGGGGCCGGGACCTCGCGTTCGGCGAGCTCGGCCTCGCGTACGAGGTTCCCGACCTGCGGCCCGTTCCCGTGCGTCACCACGAGCTCGTGGCCCCGGGCGACGATCCCCGCGAGGGCGACCGCGGTACGACGCATCTCGCGTCGCGCCTCGGCCCAGGTGCCCGCGCCGTGCGCAGGGGCGAGCGCGTTCCCGCCGAGCGCGACGAGGATCCGGCTCATCGCGCGGACCGGCGCACCACGCAGGTCATGCAATGGGCGCCCCCGTACCCTCCGGTGATCTCGCTGAGGTTCAGCGGCACGACCTCGATTCCGTGGTCCCGGATCGCGGCCGTGTGCGGGAAGAAGCCCGGCCCGGCCCGAAGCTCCTGCCGTTCCTTGCGGGCGAGCGCCAGCAACGCGCCGTACTTCCGCGGGTTGCGCCGGGCCGCGACCTGTAGGCCGCCGAGGACTCGGTCGACCTCGGTCTCGACCTCGACCGCGAGGATGCGCCGGTCCCTCAGGCAGAGGAAGTTCGACGCGTAGCTCATCTGTTCCAACGTCGAGATCGGCAGGACCTCGAACCGCTTCGAGGCGAGGTACTCCCGCAACGAGAACGACCGCGGGGCCCGGCGCATCCGCCCGCCTCCGGCGCGCCGGTAGACTTCGGTGCGCGCGCGGTCCAGCAGCGGCGCGCATCCGAGCGCGAGGCCCGCGCCCGGGATGTTCAGGTACGTGTCGAGATGCATGTCGATCATCGGGTCCGGGTCGTTCCCCGGGATCGCGGGGTGGCTCGGCTGATGTACGACCGCGACCTCGTCGACGCCGAGGTCGCTCGCGAGCAACTGGCGGACCCCGCTCGCGTTCGTGCGGTCACCGGTCCCGAGCAGCGCGAAATCGCCCATCGGCAGGAAGTCACCGCCCTCGAACGTCCCGGGGGCGCGGACCTCGGCGACGAACGGGGCGCCCCACGCCCGCAGGAGAGCCCCCGTGAGGATCGGCTCGTTCTGCCGCTGGGGCTTCGACATCCGACCGCGGATGTAGCCTCGGGCGGTCAGCGCTTGCTGGTCGCGCATGAAGTAGAGGTTGGCGAGCGGCGTGTCGAGCTCGACCTTCGGAAGGATCACCCTCACTCCGGCGCGGCGGGAGAGATGGACGGACGGTCGGAGCAGTAGGATGTTGAACAACGTCTCGCCATCGAACCGGTCGAGGTTCCGCCGGAGCGCGGCCCGCGAGGCTTCGACCATCGGAGCGGGTCCCGAATACCGAACGATCCGGAGCACGCGCTGACGAACCTGCTCGATCAGGTCCGGATGGCGGCTCCCGATCTCGATCGCCAGGTGGATCAACCGGCGCACCCGGACGCCGGCTTGTCCGAGGGCGTGCTCGAGTTCCTCGTGTTCATGGATCGCCTCGTCGCCACGGAACCCCCGCTCGTAGAGGAACGAGTACGGCTCGAGCAGCCCGAAGAACATCTCGACGCCCGGACGGTGGATCAACACCTCTTCGAGCGGCTGCCACTCGGCACCGGCGCGGAACGGTCCGGCGACCGCGGGGGACTCGTCGTCCCCCGGCGGCGCCCGGGTCGTGCCGGGGGACGTTCCCTCGCCCGACCGGTGCGAGCTGTCGGCCTTCATCCGGGGTTCCCTCCGGCGCCTACGGGGGTCCGGTGACGGCGCTCGCCGCGGCGCCCTCCGCGCTCGGGCTCCCGGGCGACGGCGCGCTCGTCATCGGGCCGGCGACCGGCGCGCCGAGGCGCAGCGCCGACCGGTAGCCCCAGAGGAACATCGCGAGCCCGAAGGCGATCAGCACGACCAGGTCCCACGGGAGGTTCAGCAGACCCATCGGCTGTACCGTAATCGGGTAGTTGTACGGGCTGCCCGTTGTGAGGAAGTTCTCGTAGATGAAGAACTGGTCCCCGAGGTACGAGATGATCCCCAGCCCACCAAGGTACGTCGCGATCCACAGGACCGGTTTCGACTCGTTCCACGTCAACTTCCGGAGCAGGAACGATACGAAGTAGAGCGGCAGGCCGATGAACAGGATCGCGGTGCCCAGGACCGGGAAGACCGGGAGCGTGTTGAGGTAGACCCCCGCCCCCGAGAACGTGGCGGAGGACGGCGGCGCGTAGACGAACCAAGCCCCGACGATCGCCAGCGCTGCGACGGTGCCGCCGAGCTCCGCGAGTCGCCCCGCGGTGCGGAACTTCGCCGAGGTGAAGACGAAGTAGAGCGGCACGGCGCCGAGCATGGCGAAGACGCCGACCAGGGTCCACGGCCACGAGGCCCAGTAGACGAGGATCGTCGCCGCCACGAAGGCGGCGGGCGCGAGGACCCAGGCCGCCGGCATCCGATACGGACGTTCCGCCGCGCTCTCCGTGCGTCGGAGGACGACCAGCGCGAGCGCCGCGGCCCCGTACGGTACGAGCGTGGTGATCGACGCGAGCAGCGCGACCGCCGGGAAATTCGTGAGCAGCACGAGCACGACCCCCGTCAGCACGCTCGCGAAGACGAGGGCGACCGCCGGGGTGCCGAAGCGCGGGCTCACCTTCGCCATCGACTTCAGGAACAGGTTGTCCTTCGCCATGGCGTACGGCATCCGTCCCTGGAGAAGGACCCAATCCCCGCCGGCGCCGAGCGTGGAGAGGATCGCGCCGACGACGACCACGGTGCCGAGGATCGCAAGGCCCCAGGCGTCGGCGACGTTGTTCAGCAAGAGGACCCCGGTGCCACCCCAATCGCCGGGGGACAGCGATAGGGCGCCCCACCGTACCCCGCCGATGAAGGCGACCGCGACCAGCGCGTAGATCAGCGTGACGACCCCGACGCTCAGGATCGTCGCGCGCGGGATCGCCCGCTTCGGATTCTGGACCTCCTCGGCCGGTATCGACGCGGCTTCGAATCCGGTGAACGCGAAGAAGCCCAGGGCCATCGCGAACGCGACCCCCGACCAGCCGAACGGCGCGAAGCCGAAGGCGGTAAAGTTGTCCAGCCGGAGCAGCAACATGCCGACCAGGCCGAAGAGGACGAGCGGGATGATCTTCGAGAACGTGGTGACGATCGCGAAGAGGCTGCCCCACTTGACCCCGAGCACGTTGAGCACGGTGTAACCGGCGAGGAATACCAGCGCGACCGCGACACCGAGCCACGTGATCGAGAGCACACCGGCACTGTTGACCGTGATCAGTGCCCCCCAGTACGTCCCGAGGTATTCCACGAACACGTCGATGATCGCCGCCGTTCCGATGAAGGCGTAGAGGAAGTACCCCCACCCCAGCATGAATCCCGCAAAATTCCCGAGCGCACGTCGGGGCAGCGAGTACGGCCCCCCGGTGATCGGGAAGGCGGCCCCGAGTTCCGCGTAGGGCAACGCCATCAAGATGACGACGACGCCGAGCAACGCCAGCGCGACGACGGCCGCCGGACCGGCCACCGATCCCATAGTGGCGGCGAGGGCGAAGATCCCGCTACCGATGATCCCCCCGACCGTGATCGAGGTCAGGCCCAGCATGCTCACTTCGCGCTTCAGCTTCGGGGCGCTCCCGGCCATGATACTCACCGTTCGGTGAACTACGATCTCGATTACTTGGGCGGCCGGTCAATCCGGCTTGACGCGGGCGGAGCGAGACGAGGTCGGGCGGCCGTTCCCCGGCGATGTTCCCTCGCGCGGGCCGTGCCCTCGAAGGGAGTCCTCGCCCGCCGGGTCCCGGCTCGAGGGGAGCGCCTCGACGGCGAGGACTTTACCGTCCGCGCGGTTCCTGGACTGTCCGGACCCGTGACCGACACCGGTTCGCTGCTCACGACGCTCGACTGCCGGGCCTGCTGCGCGCAGGTCGACCCCGGGCATCCGGTCGGAGTCTGCCCGAACTGCGGCCACGCACTGCTCGCGAGCTACGACCTCGGGAAGCTGGACGGCGCCCGTTGGAAGGCGTCGCTCCCGGGGCGCGTGGCTTCGCTATGGCGGTACCGCGAGCTCCTTCCGGTGGGCCGGGAGGAGTCGATCGTGACGCTCGGGGAGGGCTTCTCGCCGATCCTGCGGCTCGACGGGGGAGTTCCTGCGGACGGGCACGGCCTCTGGCTGAAGGACGACGGTGGGCTGCCGACCGGGTCGTTCAAAGCGCGGGGCATGGCGGTCGCGGTCTCTCGAGCACGCGAGCTCGGCGTGCGCTCGACGTTCGTGCCGAGCGCCGGGAACGCGGGGGTCGCCCTCTCCGCGTACGCGGCGCGCGCGGGCGTGCACGCCCGCGTCTACCTTCCCGAACGTACCCCGCAGCCCATGAAGGACGGGTGCCGGGCGTACGGCGCCGAGGTCCTCGAATTGCCGGGAACCCTCCGCGAGGTCGGGACGGCGGCGCGCGCGGCCGAGGGGCGGTCGGGGGCGTTCGACCTCTCGACGCTGCGGGAGCCGTACCGAGTGGAAGGAAAGAAGACCATGGGCCTCGAGATCGCCGAACAGTTCGGCCCGGGCGACCTGCCGGACGCGATCGTGTATCCGACCGGCGGAGGGACGGGCCTCGTGGGGATGTTCAAAGCGTTCCAGGAGTTGCGCGCGCTCGGTATCGTCGAGCGGATCCCCCGTCTCTACGCCGTGCAGCCGGACGGATGCGCGCCCGTCGTCCGTGCCCTCGAGGACGGGGCGTCGGCGACGTCGCCGTGGGAGTCGCCGCACACGGTCGCGCCCGGCCTCCTCGTGCCCGCGCCGTTCGCTTCCGAACGCATCCTCGAAGCCGTCCGGGAGAGCCGGGGGGGAGGAGCGACCGTCTCGGACGCGTCGATCGTTCGCGCGATGCGGGTTCTCGCCACCCGGTTCGGGGTCTCGGCATCGCCCGAGGGAGCCGCGACGTACGCGGGCCTGGAGCCGTTGCGCGCCCGCCGGGCGATCCGGGAGGACGAGACCGTGCTGCTCTACAACACCGGCTCGGGGTTACCGTTCTCGATCCCGGCGCTGGAGCGTTCGCTCGCGGCGGAGGAGTCTTCGCCCCAGCGCTGACGAAGGAACGCCCGCGTCTTCGCGCGGTGACAGGCCCGGCAGACCGTCTGGAGGTTGGAGTACTCCAGCGCCGCACCGCCCCGCGCGACCTCGACGATGTGGTCGACGTCGAGCTCACGGGCCCGGCGGCGAACTCCGCACAACCGGCAGGTGTAGCGGTCGCGGAGGAGGACGTAGGAGCGCGCCGCGTCCCAGAAGTAGTGGCCGTGGAACTTCCACCGACAGCGTCGGGAGCAGTAGGGAGTTCGATGGTTCGCCAGCGCTCGATGACATTCCACGCAGACCGCACCGCGCCGGGCCTTGGCGCGCCGCCGAGCTCCGTCAGAGTACCATGCGGCCGAGAGAGCGAGGATCCGGCCGTTCGGTCCGACCTGAACCGAGGCCGGCGCTCGGGCGGTGACCGTCACGGCTCCGGCCTCGGGGCCGGCGCTCAAGACCCTTTGGTTGCTCGGGCGGCGACGAAGGCACGGGTCAGCAATCTTGAAGGTCCGCCCGCGGAGCCGGTGCGGGGCCGATGAACCTCGTCGCCGCGGTCGTGCTCGCGGTCGTCTTCGGCGCCGTCATCGCGCGGCAGCTCTCGGGCCGGGGACCCCCGGTGTGGGCCATCTTCGTGGGGGGCGGTCTGCTGACGGTTGCGACCGGTGCTCTCTCGTTCGCCGGCGCGGAGAGCGCGATCGTAACCGCGGCGCCGACCCTCGTCTTCCTCTTCGCCCTCTTTGCCTTCGCCGCGGCGCTGGAGTCGGCCGGCGCGCTGGACCACCTGGCGCGGTGGTTGATCGGCGTCGCCCGGCGCCCGACGGACCTTCCCCTCTATCTGTTCCTCGGGGTCGGGCTCGTCTCAGCGGTGTTGGTCAACGATGCGCTGGTCGTGATCGGGGTACCGGTCCTCGTCTCCGCGGCGGTGCGGCTCCGCATCCCCCCGAAGCCTCTCCTGCTGATCCTCGCGTTCGCGGTCACGGTCGGGAGCACGCTGACCCCGTTCGGAAACCCGCAGAATCTGCTGGTGGCGGTCGGGAGCGGGATTGCCGTCCCCGTCGCGACGTTCTTGCGGTACCTCGCGCTCCCGACGGCCCTCAACCTGCTGCTGGGAGGCCTCTACCTCCGTTGGTCGTTCCGCCGGTCGATGCCGTCGCCGGGACCGGAGTACGATCGGGTGCGGCGCGAAGCGCCGCCGTTCTGGCCTCCGGGCTCCTGGACACGGCGGCTGGTCGATCGCCCGGTCCTGGCGATCTTCCCCGCGACGATGGTCGTCCTCGTGGGGCTGGATGTGGCGTCCGCCCTGACCGTGGGGCCGTCCGTCCCGGTCTGGGAGGTGGCGCTCGCGGGAGCCGCGGTACTTCTCGTGGTCTCCCCCCACCGGACGACGATACTCCAGCGGACAAACTGGACGGTCCTGTTGCTGTTCGCGGGTCTCTTCATCGTTGTCGCGGGGGCGGTCGCCGGCGGCGTCATCTCGGCCTTGGAAGCGTACCTGCCGGTCCCCGGCCCCGGGCATTCGTCGGCGGCGATCGCGGCGGTGGTCGGGAGCTCGCTCGCGGGCTCGCAGCTCGTGAGTAACGTCCCGTGGGTCGCCCTCCAGCTTCCGCTGCTGTCAGGGCTCGGGTACGGGGCCCGCACCCCGGTGATCTGGATGGCGCTCGCGGCGGGCAGTACGCTCGCCGGGAACGTCAGCTTCCTCGGAGCGGTGAGTAACCTCATCGTCGTCGACGCGAGCGCGTCGCGAGGGATCCGGCTCCGACTCGCGGAGTTCGCCCGATACGGTCTTCCGCTCACGGCGCTGACGGTCGGCGTCTTGCTCGGCTGTCTCGCGGTTGGGCTGTGACCCGGGAACCTTAACGCGCAACCGCGGGTGCCCCCGGCGTGCGATTCCCTCTCGCGGATTGGATCGACGCTCACCCCGGCTGCCGACACCAACTCGCCTCGAGCGGGATGCGGGGCACCGTCGCACATCCGGCCCCATCGCGGGCCGAGGTGCGCGCCGCCTCGGACGAGACG
>JASHUL010000162.1 GCA_030039995.1 Thermoplasmata archaeon | reverse complement strand
CCGGCTCGCGGCGACGATCGGACCAGAGGGCGGGATGCCGATACGGAACGTGCACGGGATCGAGCTCGCCTACGACGTGCGCGGCACCGCCGGAGACCCGGTGGTGCTCGTGCACGGTTCGCTCGTCGACCGACACACCTGGGACCTCGTCGCCCCCGCCCTCGCCCACTCGATGGAGGTGGTGACGTACGATCGTCGGGGCCACGGCGAGAGCGGGTACGCCCTGCGTCCCCACCCGGTCCGCGACGACGCCGCCGACCTCGCCGGTCTGCTCGAGGCGCTCAACACGCACCCGGTGCACGTGGTCGCGCATTCGTACGGGGGGGCGGTCGCGTTGCGACTCGCGATCGACCGGCCCGAGCTCGTGCGCAGCGTGTCAATCCACGAAGTACCGTTCGTCGGCCTCTTGCTCGACGATCCCGCGACGACGTCCGAGGGGGAGCGTCTCCTCGAAGGCGCGCGGCAGCTGGAGGAGCTCGTTCTCCGGGGCGACCGACTCCGGGCGGCTCGGGAGCTCGTCGGGGTCTTCTCGACCGAGCCCGGCGCGTGGGACCGGTTACGCCCGGAGGTCCAAGCGACGTTCGTCCGGACCGTGGAGCGCTGGGCCGAGGAGTTCCAGGACCCTGACTCGTTCGGTCCGGACCGCGACGCGTGCCGGGAGCTCCTGATCCCCGTGCTCTTGACCGCGGGGAGCGAAAGTCCCCGCTTCCTCTACCGAGTCATGCGAGACCTCGAGGGGCTGCTCCGGAACGCCCGTTTCGTGGAGCTCCCCGAGGTCGGGCACGCCCCGCACCTCGTTCGTCCGCCGCAGTACGTAGGGCTGCTGACCACGTTCCTGCTCGAGCGGAATGTGCCCGTCACCTGAGCGCGACGGGACGTCTACGACGTCTTCGACTCCGGCGGGAACGCGGCGGCGAGCAGGTCCATCACGCCTTTGCCCAGCCACTGGCCGCCGTCGACCGCGATCACCTGGCCGGTGATGTAGCTCGCGCGGGGGCTCGCGAGGAACCGGACGCTCTCCGCGATCTCCTCGGGTGTCCCGAACCGACCCATCGGCACGCCCCGTTCGACCGCTCCCACCACCGCCTCCGAAACCCACAGCTGGCGGTCCGTCCCCTCGGTGCGCACTGGACCGGGCGCGACGGCGTTGACGCGGACGCCGTACCGGGACCATTCGACGGCCAGTGTCCGGGTCAACGCGAGGACTCCCGCCTTGGCGGCCGCGGAGTGGGCCGTCCCCGGGCCCGCCATCCAGGCGTACGAAGCGATGATGTTCACGATCGAAGGCGCAGGGGATTGTCGCAGCGAGGGGAGCGCGGCCCGGCAGCAGAAGAACGTCCCATCGAGCACGATCCCGACGACGGCCCGCCAACCGTTCGGTGTGATCTTCTCGGCCGGTGCTAGGAAATTGCCCGCGGCGTTGTTGACGAGGACGTCGAGGCGGCCGTACTCCTTCCGCACCGCCTCGAAGAGTCGGTCGACCTGTTCCGGCACGCGAACGTCGGTGGGGACCTCGAGCACTCGCGCCCCCTTTCCCCGGAGCTCGCTCGCCCCGGCCGAGAGGTGCTCCGACGAGCGGCTCGCGATCGCGAGATTGTAACCGTCCTGCGCCAGCGCGGCACCGATGGCGCGCCCGATCCCCGTTCCGCCCCCCGTGATCAGCGCGGCAGGCTTGCCGTCGCCGCGCGAGGGCCCGGCGCTGCTGGACATCGGGAGGCGATTCGGCCCGGGACTAAAGCGCTGACCCGGCGGTCGAGTGGCGCCGTCGACTCGGGCTAACCGTGCGGGACCGACTCACGGATCGCGCGAAGGTCCTCCGCGCCGAGACCCCGACCGAGTCGCCCGTCGCGACGGTAGACGGGAGTGCCATCGCGAAACACGACCACGGTCGGCACCACGTCGATGCCGAACGCCTCCCAGAGCGGGCTGCCTTCGTCGGTCACGTCGGCGAGCAACACCCCCAGGCCGTCGAGCGAACGCAACGCGTCGAGGTAAGGGAGGAACGACCGGCAGTACGGGCACCAGTCCGCGAGGAACCCGACGATCCAATTTCCGGGGCGTTTCAAGCGACCCTCTTCGAACGCGTCGGCACCGATTCGCTCCATCGCCGATCCTCCGGGGGAGGGGCGCGGAACGGATGAGCGCACGTGTCGCCGGGCCCGATCGCTCCTCTTACGACGTACTCTTGAGGGCGGGGTACCTGCCGCCCCCCGGTCGGTCCGATGACTTCCTGGCGCGTCCCGGTCGAAGCCCGCAGCGAGGAAGTCTATCCCCGGCCCCTCGCGGGGAAGGTCGACTGGCACCGTCACCAGAGCGAAGTCCTCCGGGGGAACCCTTGGGATGACCCGACGGACCGCCGGCTCCCGGTGTACCTCCCACCCTCAGGGACAACGAAGGGCCGGCCGCTGCTGGTGCTCCTGAGCGGGTACACGGGTTCGGGATGGACGAACTTCGAGCCTCCTCGGTTCCTCGAGGACACGATCGTAGGTCGGCTCGACCGGCTGATTCGAACGGGGCGGGCGCCGGAGGCCGTGATGGTCGCTCCGGACTGCCTCACGACGCTCGGCGGGAGCCAGTACCTGAACTCCACCGCCACCGGCCGGTAC
>JASHUL010000011.1 GCA_030039995.1 Thermoplasmata archaeon | reverse complement strand
CGGAGATTACCGTCTCGACCCGGGGCGCCGCCGTCTCGAGCTCGACCCGACCGCCCTTCGCCGTGTCGCCCGCCGCCTGCCCTGGCCGGCCTTTGAGGTCGAGGTGTACCCCACCGAGGACGCCCTCGAGGTCGAGCGCAACCCGCTCAACTCGTCGGCGCGCATCAAGACGGGAGCCGCGGTCGGCGGCACGTAGCCCTCGTCGCAGACGTGGCCGCCCCACGTGAGGTACCGTCGGTCACCCCGACGGTGCTTGATCGAGCACGGACCCCACCCCCCGTCCTCCGCCCCGTACCACATCGGGCAGTCGCGGCAGTGCAGCGGCCCTTTCGCGCTCCTCGGGCGCGACTCCGCGACCGGTGCCGGGCTCACGAGGACCCTCCCGTCGCGGCCTGAAGGTCTCTCGCCCGGACGGTCGCCGACATGAGCTCGGCGACGGTGACCGGCCCGACGCCCCCGGGGACCGGCGTGAGCGCGCCCGCCCAGCCGTCCAGCGATACGGCGTCGGCGTCGCCGACGGCCCGGGAGCCGCCCCGCGCGGCGGGGTCGGGCACGCTGGAGAGGCCGACGTCGATGACGGCCGCTCCTTCCGGGACGACCGAGCGGTCGAGGAAACCGGGTCGGCCGACGCACGAAAAGATCGTCGTTGCCCCGGCCAGCGCGCGGGCCAGGTCGGTCGTCCGAGAGTGCGCCAGCGTGACCGTCGCGTTCATTCCGGTCCGACGCGCCGCGAGACAGAGCGCGAGCGGTAGTCCGACCGTTTCCGACCGACCGACGACCGTGACCGGTACGCCCTCGATCGGGAGCCGATAGTGCTGGGCGATCGCGACCGCCGCCCGGGCGACCGCCGGGATGTGGGTCGGTCGTTGCGCGACCAGTCGTCCCAGGTTCGCCGCGCCGACCCCGTCGACGTCCTTCTCGGGCCGGACGGAGGAGATGGCGGCGAAGAAATCGAGCGGGTCGGGCAGCGGATGCTCGAGCAGCACGGCGTGGACCGAGGGGTCGTCATCGAGCGACCGCATCCGGTCCCGCAGGGCCGCCGGCGGGTCGTCCGGGCCGAGGGAGACCTCGCGAAAGGCGATGCCGAGCGACTCCGCCGCGGACCGCTGGCGTCGCACGTAGAAGCGGAACGGGCTGTCGACGTCCCGGTGGACGCTTGCGAGCGTCGGAGTCGGGGCGCCGGGGCGGTCCCGGATCGCGTCGCGCGTCCGACGGTCGGTCGCCTCTGCGACCGGTTTTCCGTCCAACCGAACCGTCACGACCGGATCCCGCCAACGGAGCCCGGCACGATAGATAACAAGCGACCCCGGAACCGTACCGGGTCGAGGGCGCCGCCGGCGTCGGGCCACCGACTTTCCGTGCGTTTACCTAAGAGATTTATAGAGACCTCCACATAGTTCGGCAGGCGGACGGCTCGGGGGGACCGAGCCGAGGCGCCAGCATGGCAGAAGGCGCGGACACACCGTCGGCACAACCGGCCGATACGTCGGCCCCGACCGACCTCGATGAGTGGGGTCGCACCCTACCGTTCCAATCGACGGCCCAGATCGAGGTGCCGCCCCGCCTGCTCGACCAGGTGATCGGGCAGGACGAGGCGGTCGAGGTCGCCCGGAAGGCCGCGACGCAGAAGCGTCACATGATGCTGATCGGGGAGCCGGGCACGGGCAAGAGCATGCTCGCCCGAGCGATGGTCGACTTCCTCCCGAAGGAGCAGCTGCAGGACATCCTCGCCTACCCCAACAACGAGGACTCGAACGAGCCGAAGATTCGCGTCGTCCCCGCCGGCAAGGGCAAGGAGATCGTCGCGGCGCAGAAGCTCGAGGCGGCGCAGAAGAAGGAGCAGCGGACGATCCTGTTCATCGTCCTTTCCCTCGCGGTCTTCGCCCTGACCTTGTACATCGTACTGAAGACGGGCGACCTGACGGCCCTCCTGTTCGGCATCCTGATCGTGTTCATCATCTACGCCGTCGTCCGTTTCTCCGGCGGCCGGAGCGACTCCGGGGTCGGGGTCGCCAAGCTGCTCGTATCGCATTCGCCCGACGACCGTCCCCCGTTCGTCGATGCGACCGGCGCCCACGCGGGCGCCCTTCTCGGCGACGTGAAGCACGACCCGTTCCAGTCCGGCGGCCTCGAGACTCCGCCGCACGACCGCGTGGAGGTCGGCGCGATCCACCGGGCGAACGGCGGGGTGCTGTTCATCGACGAGATCAATCTCCTCAAGATCGAGAGCCAGCACTCGCTCCTGACGGCCCTCCAGGAACGGAAGTTCCCGATCGTCGGTCAATCCGAACGCTCGGCCGGTGCGATGGTGAAGACCGAGCCGGTCCCGTCGGACTTCGTCCTCGTGGCCGCCGGGAACATCGACAGCGTCCAGACGATGCACCCCGCGCTCCGCTCGCGGATCCGCGGCTACGGCTACGAGCTCTACGTCAAGACCACGATGCCCGACACGAACGAGAACCGGATGAAGGTCGTCCGGTTCGTCGCCCAGGAGATCCTCAAGGACAAGAAGATCCCGCACTTCGACA
>JASHUL010000161.1 GCA_030039995.1 Thermoplasmata archaeon | reverse complement strand
ACGTCCACGATCAGGAAGCCGAGCACGACGTACCACTTCGAACCGGATTGGTACCACCAGACCCGCCAGGGGATGTCGGGGGCGTCGCGGGCCGCCTGCTTCTCGGCCTCGACCCGGTCGATCTGTTGGGCGAACGCGTAGTCCGACCCGGGGTCGGTGCCGTCCTCGAACTTCGCCGGGGGGTTGTCGTCCCCCGTGGGAGACATCGGACGTCCCCCGGCGGTCTACGACGCCGTGTTGACGAGCGGCTCGTCCGGCGGGGCCGGCATCGCCGTCGGCGGGCCCTCGAAGACGGCGCTCGGGACGGCTTTCGTGACCGCCTGCGGATACAGGTGGCAGGCGACGAAGTGATCCGGCCGGACCTCGAGCAACGGCGGGTCGACCTTCGAGCAGACCGGCATCACCGCGGGGCACCGGGTGTGGAAGTGGCATCCGGGCGGCGGGGCCGCGGGACTCGGGACATCACCCTTCAGCACGATCCTCTCCCGCTTCAGCGCCGGGTCGGGGATCGGGATCGCCGAGAGGAGCGCCTGGGTGTACGGGTGCATCGGACGCGCGAACAACTGGTCGGTCGGCGCCCGTTCGACGACCCGCCCGAGGTACATCACGACGACCTTCTGGCTGATCGCGCGCACGACCGAGAGGTGGTGGGAGATGAACAGGTAGGAGAGGCGCTGCTCGGCCTGGAGCTGGCGTAGGATGTTCAGGATCTGCGCCTGCACCGAGACGTCCAGCGCGCTCGTCGGCTCGTCGAGCACGATGAAGTCCGGCCGCAGGGCGAGCGCGCGCGCGATGCCGATCCGTTGGCGCTGGCCACCGGAGAACTCGTGGGGGAAACGCCACTCGTGCTCCGGGTTGAGCCCGACCTGTCGCAGGAGGTCGGAGGCGCGTCGGTACCGCTCGGCGCGCGTCCCCGAGTGATGGATCGCGAGCGGCTCGGAGACGATGTCCCGCACGAGCATCCGCGGGCTGAGCGAGCTGAACGGGTCCTGGAAGACGATCTGGAGCTTCCCGCGGAGCTCGTGCATCTCGCGGCGGGACTTCCGATAGATCGAGTACTCGTTCGCCAGGACGTCGAGCCGCGCGAGCGCTTCTTTCGCTTTCGGCGACAGCGCGCGACGGCCGTCGTCGATCTGGTTCGCGTACGGGCGGAGGGTCGAGTAGAGCTGGTCGATCTGCGTCAGGGCGTCGTCCGTGGGGCGATAGAACGTGTGGCCGCCGGTCGGGGCGATCAGTCGGAGCAGGAGGCGCCCGACGGTCGTCTTGCCGCAGCCGGACTCGCCGACCAAGCCGACCGTCTCGCCCTGATGTATATCGAAGCTGACGCCGTCGACCGCCCGCACGGAGCCGATCTGCGTCGAGAGCAGCCCGCCCTTGATCGGGAAGTGCTTGCGGAGATTCCGGACCGCGAGCACCGTGGGGGCCGTCTCGGATTGCATCAAGTCGGCTTCTCCCGCCGTGCTAATCGGGCGCGACCGGACCCGTGTATAAATAGCACGCGACGGTGTGCTCGGGCCCTTCGACCGTCATCGGTGGACGCTCGCCCTTGCAGATGGGCATCGCGTGCGGACACCGCGGATGGAAGCGGCAGCCGGTGGGCGGCGTGATCAGGTTCGGGACCGAGCCGGGGATCGACTGCAAGTCCTTGTCCGGCTGGTCGAACCGCGGGATCGACGCGAGCAATCCCTGCGCGTACGGGTGCAGCGGCTGGCGGAAGACGTCGGCGACCGGGCCTTGTTCCACGATCTGCCCCGCGTACATCACGCAGACGCGGTCGGCGACCTCCGCGATCACGGCGAGGTCGTGCGTGATCAGCAGGATCGACGTCCCGACCCGCTGCTTCAGGTCGCGCATCAGCTCGAGGATCTGGGCTTGGATGGTGACGTCCAGCGCCGTCGTCGGCTCGTCCGCGATCAGCACATCCGGGTCGGAGGAGAGGGCCATCGCGATCATCACGCGCTGGAGCATCCCCCCCGACAGCTCGTGCGGGTACCCCCGGGCGACCTGGGCAGGGTTCGCGATCGAGACTCCTTCGAGCAGTCGGACGGTCCGCCAGAACGTCTCGGTGTTGAGGGGCCGCCGCATGCGAGAGCGGATCCCCCAGAGCCCGTAGTACGCGTGCCGGAGGCGCTCGGAAAAGATCTTCCGCTGGACCTGACGACGCGCGGCGTTCTTCGGCTGCTCCGTCCGCATCTCGTCGAGCGAGATGTCCGCCAATTGCTGTTGCAGCCGCATCAACCGCCGACGATGCTCGAGATACCGCTTCTGGGAGGGGCTGACCCGCAACCGGGCCATGGCGCGCACCAGTCGGGGCTTCAAGTCGCCCGCGCCCGGAGGAGCCGCGCGAGCCGTGTGGTACGCCTCGGTCCCGAAACTCTCCGAGCCGGTCACCTCCCCGAGACGGCGGGCGGCGACGATCAGCTCCTCGCGCTGGCGACGGGTCGCCGCGCTGACGACCGCGTCCAGTGCCGCACCGACCTCCGGGTTCCGTGGGGTCGCCGCGAGCATCGCGCCGACGATCTCGACGCCCCGGTGCAGCAGGAGCACCTCTCCCAGCTGGTTGGAGATCGAGAAGACCGGGTTCATCGCCTGGGACGGCTCCTGGAAGATCATCGAGATCCGCCGGCCCCGGATCGCGGTCATGCGGGTGTCGGCGGCGCGGATCCGCCGGAAGTACCGCTTGACCTTCACCCGCGGGGTGTTCGGCTTGGTGACGTACTTGGCCTCCCCCTCGAGGCGCCAGAGAAGGTTCGCCCCGTCGAACAGCACCCTCCCGCCCATGATGCGCCCCGGGGGGTCCGCGATGAGCCGCGTCACCGAGAACGCGGTCACGCTCTTGCCGCACCCGGTCTCTCCGACGAGCCCGGTCGTCTCGCCGCGGCGGATCTTCAGAGAGACGCCGTCCAGCGCCTTGACGACGCCGTCGTAGGTGTAGAAGTACGTCCGCAGGTCCTTGATCGTGAGGATCGCATCGTCGGCGGGGGGTGCGGTCTCAGCGGCCGCGGGCGCTTCCGGTAGCGGGGCGGCGGCCTCGGGTAACGGTTCCGCCGGAGGGGTGAGGGTGCCGGTAGCCATCGGTCGACCGGCTACCTCCGCAGCCGGGGGTCGAGCGCGTCGCGGAGGCCGTCCGAGAGGAAGTTCACGCTGATCGCGTAGAGGAACAGCGCGAGCCCGGGGAAGAACAGCTGCCACCACGGGATGACGCAGCCGGTCGACGTCTGGCAGGTGGTCAAGAACGACGTGAGCTTCACCACCGAAAGGGCGGTCACGGATCCCCACTCGGGGAAGTACTGACTGGGAAAGATGCGGAAGCCCAGGAACACGAGAATCCCCAGGAACAACGGAACGGTCCCGACGTCCAGCGACATCTGGATGAACACCGGATAGACGCTGTTCGGCACGATGTGCCGCAGCACGATGCGGCCCCGGCTCGCGCCGCTCGCCTGCGCCGCCTCGACGTACTTCTGCTCCCGCACGACGAGCACTTGTCCGCGGACGACGCGCGCGTAGAACGGCCACCAGGTGATGATGAACGCGATGATCAGCTCGACCATGGCGCTCGCCGTGGTGGAGAGCCCTAAGATCGCCGGATGCACGTCGGTGATCACCGAGACGAAGATGATGACGAACAGCACCTGGGGGATCGAGAGAAAGATGTCGACGAGGCGCATGATCGCCTCGTCGATCGTACCGCCCAGGAAACCCGAGACCGCCCCGATCAGGAGCCCCAGCAGAGCGCCCGTCCCGACGATGGAGACCGAGATGATCAACGACCAATCCGAGCCCCGCAAGAGGCCCTGGTACGTGCTGTAGAAGTACTGCTCGTCAGGAACCACGGTCAACGACCCGAGCGGCAAAGGTCCCAGCCCTAAGGGGTGGGTCGACCAAGTCGGGGCGACCTCGGACAACTCGTTGGCCGGCGTTTGATAGCATCCCGGGCCGGGCGGCGCGGAGCCGGCCGGGTACGTGCACACGGTGGGGAATCCGGGGCCGCACGTGCTGGGACCCCCGTCCACCTGGTTCGTACCGCAGTACGCGGTCATCTGGTTCCAGCTGAGGTTCGTCGTCGCGGCATAGATGGCGACGACGATGATCAGCAGGATGATCCCGAGCCCGATGAGGGCGAGCGTGTTCCCTCGGAGGAAGTACCACGTCCGCTTCCATTGCGCGATCCGCGGGTTGATCCGCTTGCCGATCGGGGCGGTCGGGGTTGCGGTCGGCTCGATCTCGGTCACTCCCTCACCCCAGTCGTACCCGGGGGTCCAGATAGGCGTAGAGGATGTCCACGATGATGTTCGCGATCACGATGATGAACGTGAACAGGAGCGTCGTGCCGAAGATCAGCCCGAAGTCGACGGTCCCCGAGGACTGTTCGATCGACAGCGCGAGGATCAGGCCGACGCCGTTCAGTCCGAACACCGACTCGATGACGGGAAAGCCGCCGATGAAGAATGCGAAGGTCAACCCTAACACGGTGATCGTGACGTTGAGCGAGTTCCGTCCCGCGTGACGACTCACGACGGTCTTTTGCGGGATCCCTTCGGCGCGTGCGGTACGGACAAAGTCGAGGTTCATCACTTCCAGCATGCTGTTCCGAACGAACCGCAGGAGGACCGCGATCGAGCCGAAGGCGATCGCGATCGCCGGCAGGATCATCCGGATCACGGTGTCGAGCGCCAGCCAATACTGGCCGTGGATGACCGCGTCCACGGTCGGGAAGCCGGTCGGCGTCGAGTGCACCCCGCCGCCCATCCAGGCCGGGTAGATCGACTGAATGTTGAAGCATAAGGGGGAAGGCCACGAACCGAAAAACTCCTCGAAGGCGGACTCGCCGGCGGTACACCAGGGAGCCTTGACCAGGTAGTGAGTGGAGTTGAGCGACCCGAGCGCGATCACGGCCCCCATCAGCAATAACGAGGCCAGCAGGAACGTGGGCATCGCGAATCCCGAGAACGACAGGACCCGGGACGCCTGGTCGACCGGTCGGTTGCGGTTCACGGCCGAGAGATTGCCGAGCGGGATCGCGATCGCGAGGATGATGACGAGAGAAAGCCCTGCGAGCTCGAGGGTGTAGGGGAGGTACCACGACAGGACCGTGGTCACCGGGAGGTCCTTCAGGTTGGAGTCGATGTCGGCGACCGTCGAGTGGTTGTTGACCGTCCCCCATTGGAACGTGAGGCTGTGGTAGATGTAGATGCCCCACTGCACGGGCAGCGGTTTGTTCAGACCCAGTTGGTTGAGGGCGTACTCGTAGAATTTGTTCGGACAGGTGTGCGTGTTGGGCGCGGGCGGGCAATCGCCCTGGCCCGGCTGCAGGGTCGGGTCGTAGATCCACTCGTCGTGCGTGCCGGGCTGGCCGTAATGCGCGATGAGCTGCTGCTCGACGGGGAGCGCGCTCACCAGCGCGAAGGTAATCGTCATCACGCCGATGATGACGGGAATGATGAGGATCGATCTGCGGACGATGAACACCCACATCCGCATGGCGGTTCGGATAGCCTTCACCGTCCGCCGCTACTTAAACTCAGACGGCGAGCCAATCCTTCGGGAGCACGGCGTGAGGCCGGAGCGGCCCGCCGCAGAGGAGTCGAGCGTCACTTCGCGCCCCTTTGGAGGCGTTCGGCCGCGTCCCCGAACGAGGGTCGTTCGCCCGCGCGCGGTCGAGAGGTGAACTGCCCACCAGCGCCCGGAGTTCCCTTCGGCGAGCCGCGGTCGATGTAAGGTATATATCGGGCGTTCCGCTGGGGTGCCCGCAGGGCCTCCGGGTCCTCACACAGGGGTTTCGAGAATGAAGGGCACAGGCATTGGTCGGTATCTGACCGTCTTGGCGATCTTGGTGGTCGTGCTGTTCGGGCTGAGCGTGCTGGCGCCGCTGAGCAACGGACCGCTGGCGTCCGCCTCGGGGGCGACGCTGAGCACTTCGCCGACCGTGTCTACCTCGGCGTCGAGTAGCGCCGCCGCCACTACGGCCGCCTCGACAGTAACTCCTTCGACCGTGCAGACCTCTTCGGGAGCCGGTCCTCACCCGGGAACTTTGGAAATTTACGAACTCGCACCGGGCGGTGCGCCGACGGTCGACCCCGCCGTCGCGTACTACACGGTCGATGACGAACCGATCAGCAACGTCTACGAAACCCTGATCGCCTTCAACGGGACCCAGACGGGGCCCTCGCCGAGCGACTGGGTGCCCGAGATCGCGACCTGCGTTCCGGGCTCCGCCCAGTGTCTCGCCGAAACCGGTAGCACCCTCGTCTTCCCCAACGCGACGACGGGCGCTCCGCAATACTACAGCTTCGAGATCTCCGCGGGCGCGAAGTTCTACGACCCCGCGACGAAGGTCAGCTGGCCGGTCTATCCGACCGACGTGCTGTTCTCCTTCATCCGGACGTTGGCGTTCGCGAACCTCCCCGCAGTCGGCTACAACAACGGGTGGATTCAGGCTCAGGCGCTGCTGCCCCCGGGGTCACCGACGTACGACAACTCGATCCACTATCCGTACAACAACACTCCCTCGCCGGTCTTCAACTCGATACTGATCAACGACACGCAGTACTGTCCGAACCCGACCGGCAACCTGCCGACCAACGGATGCGTCACGTTCAACGTGGGCGCATCGGGCGAGGCGTGGCCGTTCTTCCTCGAGCTGGTCTCCGACCCGCTCGGCGGAAGCATCACGCCGTGCGGCACGTTCACCTACCTTGGCGCGGGGGTCCCCGGCTTTGACGGGACGACCGCCGCGAAGGGCGATGGGCCGTGCCTGATGCCCGGAAACGGGACGAGCTCGAGCTCGGCGTCCTTCAAGAACTGGCTCAGCACCGTCTCTCCGCAGATCTGGGACCCGCTCCAGGAGCTGGAGTTGACGGCGCCGCCGTCCCCCCAGCCCGCGGTCCAGTACACGATGGTCGGCTCGGGACCCTACTATGCGGTCCAGGTCGGCGTCACCGGTGGCGGGGCCGAGGGCAGCGGTGGCTACACGCTGGCCGCCGACCCGACCTACACCGCGCCCGAAGGCTGCGCGGGCCAGCCGAACTGTCTTCCCGAGGCCGGTACCTACATCCCGAACGTCGTCGTCTATTGGCAGGACACCGATACGTTAGGGATCGAGGAGGCCGTCGCAGGGCAGGCCGATACGATCCAGTACGACCCGACCGACACGTCGACGATCCTTGACCTCGTGCACACGGGTACGTTCAACCTGCTGCAGGACGTGCTGACCGGCAACAACTGGAACATGATGTTCGAGTTGACGTTCAACACGACCAACGAGGCCGCCATCGACCCCAACGGGCCGGGAGCGACCAACGTTCCGGGAGACTTCCTCTCGAACCTCGGTCTCCGGCAGTTCCTCGTGGAAGCGTTCCCGTACACGACCGTGCAGAGTACGATCAACACGGTCGACGGAGTCGAGTACGGGATCAACTACGGAGGCGCGATCCCGCCCGGCCAGACGACGTACTACCCCAGCAACGTCACATGGCCTGGTTGCGGCGGACTCGGGAGCTGTTCGGCCTCGGAGGGTAACCCCCAGACGAGTCCGGCGGTCGCGGGCGGCGCGGCGTCGTGGTGGCAGAACATCACCAACCCGTCCGGTCCGTACTACGATTCCGAGCTGGCGTCGTGTTCGTCGTCGACCCCGTGTAAGTTCGCCATCCAGGGATGGGTCGGCAACCCGACCCTCGATGCGACGATCGAGGCGTGGATCGCCGCGGTCAAGTCGCTCACCGGTGGTGCGATCCAGATGTACTTCTTCGACATCACGGGCAGCGAGCTGTACACGGAAGTCGGTCTCGGGAACGGTCAGGGCAGCCTCCCGGTGTTCAACTGGGGCTGGGTGCCCGACTACGGCGACCCGACCGACTACATGGTGCCGTTCTGGCTCCCCAACGGGACGTTCTCGTTCGCGCAGGGGCTCTACTCGACGTTCGCCGAGCCTCAGTACAACGACGTGACGGCCTGCGGCCATGACGACCCGTCCTCGTGGGCGGACCTCGTCTACTGGGCGAACTACGCGGCGGACCAGGGCACCACGCTCGGCATCCCGAGCGAATGCCAGGGGATCGCTTACCAGACCCTCGTCGAGTGGAACGCCCTCGCGGCGCACGAGGTGAACCTGACGTACCGGGTCCTCGAGTACAACCTGATCGAGCACATCGGCAACGAGCTCGCGATCGAGGTCTACGACTACACGCAGGTCCTCGCGGTCGACTACGGGACGTGGCTCTCGGAGACGGGCATCAACCTGAACCCGTCGGTCGGCGGCGGCGGCGTGCAGACGTGGTACACCTGGGTCTACGCGGACACCGTCTTCCAGGTCAGCGTGCAGGAGAACACTCTCGGCGCCGGCCACACGTTCTCCGCGACCCTGGACGGTACGACGCTGTCGACGACGACGGTGGCGGGTACGAGCTACCTGAACTTCACCGGTCTCGCGAACGGCACCTATCCGTACTGGATCGGGTTCACGAGCGGCTTCGGAGCGTCCCCGGCGAACGGGACGGCGGTCATCAACGGAGCGAACACAACCGTCTCGGTGGCGTACACCGCGTTCTCGGGAACGACGAACACGCTGAGCTTCACCGAAGGCGGTCTCGTCTCGAACACCACGTGGCAGATCCTCATCCAGAACGTGGGCGTGCTGTCGAGCAACTTACCGACGATCGCGTTCACGTTACCCGTGAACACCACGCCCGGCTGGAACTACACGCCGGGGGTCGTCGTCGGCTACGCGCACGCGGCCCAAGGAACGGTGAGCTTCGACGCCTCGGCGGCGGTCGACGTGACCGTGACGTACGTCGGGGTCATCCTGACGACGTACGCGATCACGTTCGCGCCGACGGGCTTACCGTCGACGCAGACGTGGTCGATCTCGCTGGGTTCGCCGGCGTTCACGCTGACCGGGACGGGGAACATCACGTTCTACGAAGAGAACGGGACGTACATCTTCTCGATCGGCACGGTCACCGGCTACAACCCGCCCGCCTCGGCGGGCCAGGTCGCCGTTGTGGGCGCGAACCTGATCGTGAGCGTTCCGTTCTCGACGCCCGGCAACGGCTTCGACCTGACGTTCGAGGAACAGGGACTGCCGCACGGGAGCGCGTGGAACGTGACGGTCGACGGGTTCGGCATCCAGAGCACGACCCCGACGCTGACGTTCCTGTTCCCCAACGGGACGTACAACTGGTCGGTCTCGACGATCGGCGGATGGACGACGGACACGTGGTCGGGGACAGCGGTGGTCAACGGAACGACGCCGCCGGTCACGATCAAGTTCGTGCCGTTCACCTACGCAGTGACGTTCTTCGAGGGCGGTCTGACCACCGGAGCCGCTTGGGCGGTCTTGGTCAACGGTACGTCGTACCCCAGTTCGACGTACTATCTGACCGTCGACCTACCGAACGGCACTTGGGCGTTCTCGGTGCCGACGATCACCGGGTACCTGGCCACTCCCACGAGCGGTAACGTCACGGTCGCCGCGGCGCCGACCACGCAAGTCATCATCTTCGGTCCGATCCCTGAGACGTTCACGGTGACGTTCACCGCGAGCGGCCTCCCCACGGGAGCGACCTGGACGGTGTTCTTCGACGGTAAGTCGACGGCCGGAACGGCGACCTCGGTGAGCTTCTCGGGGGTCGTGAACAACACGTACACGTACGCGATCCTCGCGCCGAGCGGCTACACCGCGTCGCCCAGCGGCGGCACGGTCACGGTGAACGGCGGGAACGCGTCGCAGACGATCACGTTCACGCCGACCACGACGCCGCCGGCGGCCCAGAACCAGAACTTCCTGGGCACGCTCGCGTACGCGCTGATCGGGCTGTTCGTGGTGCTCGCGGTGATCTTCCTGGCGCTCGCCCTCTACTGGCGCGGCCGGAAGCCTCCGACCTCGGCGCCGCCCCAGTCTTGGGAGTCCGGGACGACCGACAACAAGGGAACGATGGAGTCGACCGACGATCAGTCGTCGACCCCCCCGAGTAGCTGAGCCGAGACCCCGAAGCTCAGGCGAACCCTTTCCTTCCCTTTTCTTCTCGGCGCCCGCCCGCGGTGACGCGGACCGGCGGCGAGAGTTTTCCGCGTGAGTTCACAGCAACGGCAGGTCGCCGGTGACGGCGTCCACGTCCGCGGCTCGCGCCGGTCCGAGGCCAAGGCACGTCCGCGTTCCGGGGGCGACCTCGGTGAGCCCGGCGTCGACCACCCACACGGTAGGGATCTGACGGGCTCTCGCCGTCCGTTCGAGCGTTTCCAGGTCGGAGAGCGTGGGCACCTCGAGCGCGATCTTCTTTTGACCGCCCGAGAGCCAGGCGTCGAGCGCTCCCCGGTCCCGGCGCTCGGCGGCCTCGTAGAGCATCACGGCCGCGTGGGCGGCCTGGACGGCGGCCTTTCCCGCGGTCAGGCGAAGCTCGCCGCGGAGGACGAGCACGACCTTGTAGTCCCCCGACAGGGACCCCTTACGCGGCGTACTCGGCCTCCCGTTGACGCTGCAGCTCCGTCCGCTCTTCCTCGACCCGGGCGAGCTCCTCCCGCAGCCGGCTCGCCTCGGCGGCGTCGTTTCCGCGGACCCGGAGCTCGTGACGGATCCGCCGTTCCTCCCGGGCCAACCGGTCGAGCTCCCGGGAGACCTCCCACGCCCCCGTCTCCCCGTACGGCGCTTCGGACGGTCGCGGAGGGGGCGCCGCGCGGGCGAAACCGCCTCGGAGGAGCGCAACGACGAAACCGACCGCCGCGATCGCGGCGAGCACGGCCTCGAGCAGGGGGTCCGTCCAGTACGCCTGGAAGCCACCCGGCGCTGCCGCGAGGAGCGCGTAACCCACCACGACCGTCAGCACGACGCTCGTCACGAACGAGAGCGTGACGATCTCGAGCAGCCGCAACAGTCCGTCGGCCCCCCGTACGCGCCACTCGGGGAAGGTCGCCTTCGTCACCGCGTACCCGGGCACGAAGAAGATCAGCAGGAACCCGACCGCGACCTCCGGGTAGCTCGGGACCGACATCGCGGACGAGGGCCCTCAATCGGTCGGAGCCTCGGCCGCCCCGAGCTGCTTTTCGAGCTGCCGGCGGAGGCGTCGGTTCGACGCCAGCCCGTGCGCGGCCTTCCGGGTCGTCTCGTAGTGCTTTAGCAACGCCCGGACCTCCTGGGTCCGCTGGCCGCTGCCCCGGGCGATCCGGTGAATCCGGTCCGACTTGATCACGGAGGGGTCGTCGAGCTCCTGCGCGGTCATCGAGTCGAGGATCGCCCGAAAGCGCTGGAGCCGGACCTGGGTCGCATCGAGCTGCTTCTCGTCGATCTTCGAGGAGCCGAGCCCGGGGACCATCGACATCAGCTTCGAGAACGGCCCCATCTCGCCCAGGGAGGCGAGCTGCGTGCGCATGTCGCGGAGCGAGAACCGGCCGCCCATCAAGTTCTTGGCGGCGGCCTCCGCGGCCTCCTTATTGGTCAGCTCCTCGAACCGTTCGAGCAGCGTTTGGATGTCGCCCATCCCGAGCAGCCGGGAGACGAATCGGGTCGGGTCGAACCGCTCGAGCTCGTCGAGATGCTCGCCGGTCCCGATGAACAGGATCGGGGCCCCGCTGACCGCGACCGCGCTGAGCGCTCCCCCGCCTTTCGCGGAGCCGTCCAACTTGGTCAGAATGACGCCGGTCAAGCCGACCGCCTTATGGAACGCCTCCGCGCTCCGGCCGGCGGTCTGCCCCATCGCGGCGTCCAGGACGAGGATCGTCTCCTCGGGCTCGAGCACGGCGCGGACGCGCTTCAGTTCCGCGATGAGATCCGCGTCGATCCCGCTGCGGCCCGCGGTGTCGACGATGACCGCGAGATGCGGCGGCAGCTGGGCGAGCGCGTCCGCGACGATCTTTTCCGCCTTCTTCTCACCCCGGTCGGCGTAGAACTCCGCTCCGACCTTCTTCGCCAGCTGCTCGAGCTGGTCGATGGCGGCGGGGCGGTGCACGTCCGCGGCGACGAGCGCGACCCGCACGCCCCGCTTCTGGAAGTACCGGGCGAGCTTTCCCGCGGTCGTCGTCTTGCCCTGGCCGAACAGCCCCGCGAGCAGGATCTTCTTCGGCTTCAGTTCGAACGGTCGGTCCTTGCCGAGGATCCCCCGGATCTCCTCGTAGATGATGCGGATCAGGAAATCCCGCAGGCTCGCGCCGGCCGGCGGCTTCTCGTCCGTCGCCCGACGGCGGACCCGTTGCGTCAGCTCGAGCGTGAGCTGGACGTTGACGTCCGCCTGGAGGAGCGCCCGTTGGATGTCCCGCACGACCTCCGCGAGGAGCGCTTCGTCGACCGTCGAGCCGCGGGCGATCTTCTGGAGCACCCCTCGGAGCGACTTGCCCAGCGAGTCGAGGACCACGGTAGCCACCCCTCCTTGGGTCGAACGAGGGACGGGGACCCGCCCTATAGCTTTCGGTGCCGGGGCTCGGGCCACGAGCGCGCGGGGCCAACCGTATTAATCGACAGCGGGGCTAGTTGCTCTGCCGATGCCCGCGACGCCCGCCCCGACCGCCAAGGTCCCGCCGAAGCTCAACCCGGTGCGGGTACCGATCGTCGAGGAGGCGGTCGACGACCGCACGTCCGACTTCCGGGAGGTCCTGCACGCCTACTCGAAGGAGGACGCGGTCCTCGAAGCGAAGCGGTGCATTCAGTGCCGCCGGCCGTGGTGCGTGGAGGCCTGCCCGATCTCGAACGACGCCCGCGAGTACATCCGTCTCATCGCGGCCGAGGACTTCGACGGGGCCGCTCGGGTCACGCTGCGGGAGAACCCCCTGGCGACGTGCCTGTGCAAGGTCTGTTACCGGTACTGTGAGGACGCCTGCGTCGTGAAGAAGAAGGGGGTGCCGATCGCCATCCGGCACCTCAAGCGGGTCGCGCTCGACTACGGGAAGAGCGACCTGGCCTACGTCCCGTCGAAGCCGAAGGACCAACGGGTCGCCGTGATCGGGGGCGGCCCGGCCGGCCTGATGGCGGCGTGGGAGCTCGGGGTCCGCGGGTACTCGGTGACGGTGTTCGAAGCCGAGGACCGGCTCGGCGGTCTGATGCAGACGATCCCCGCGTACCGGATGACGAATGCCGATGTCGAGACCGACAAGGCGCGGTTCCGCGACCTGGACGTCACGTTTGTCGAGGACCAGAAGATCGGCCGGGACCGCTCTCCCACTTCGCTGCTCGCCGAGGGATACCGTGCGGTCTTCGTTTCGATCGGGACCTCGACGCATCGCACGCTCGAGATCCCCGGAGAGGACAAAGATGGCGTGCTACCGGCCCTCCCGTTCCTCAAGGCCGTGAACCACGGGGCGCCGCCCCCGGTCGGAAAAGACGTCGTCGTGATCGGGGGCGGCGACGTCGCGATGGACTCGGTGCGGACGGCGTTGCGACTGTCGCGCGGGGGACGAGTAACGCTCGTGTACCGCCGCGGCCGGGAGGAGATGCCGGCCGATTCAGAAGAGATCCACGGCGCCGAAGCCGAGGGGATCCGGTTCCTCTTTCAGCGCGCGCCGGTCGAGATCGTCGGGACCCACCGGGTCGAAGGCGTGGTGGTCCGTCCGATCGAGCTCGGTCCCCCGGACGCGGGGGGGCGACGTTCGCCCACGCCGGTGATCGGGTCCGACGAGACGATCCCGTGCGACACCGTACTCATCGCGGTCGGCCAACGCGCGGACCTCGAGGGCTTCGACCCCGAGCTCGACCTCAGGATCCACCGCCAGGGGTGGCCCGAGGGGAAAGGTTCGGGCTTCGAGACCGCCGTCCCCGGGGTCTTCGCCGCGGGGGGGCGCTCGGTCGTCTACGCCATGGGGAGCGCCATGCAGGCCGCGGAAGCGATGGACCGGTACCTTTCGGCGCAGCGCGGAGAACCCCCGACGGCGCGTCCCGACCCGTTCGGCGGCGAGGGGACGTTCCACCTTCCGGCGGGGTACACCGCCCCGATTCGGAGCTAACTCCGCCCCCGGGGGCAAGGCGAACGTATTTCCGCGGTGGGTCGCAGTATTCGTGCGATGCGCGAACTCGTGTCGCGCCGGCGTCGGTCGTTCGCCCGTCCGCTCCGGTGCTGGCTCGCGGTCATCGCGGCCGTCGGGATGGTCGCCTCCGGTGTGGGGCTCGCCTCCGCATCGACGGTGGGCGCGAGCACGGCCGTGGGGGTTCCTGCGACCGAGCTCAACACCGCCTTCGCGAACGATGCGGGATACTCTCCGGCGGAACTCGCCGAGGTCGTGTCCGCGGCGCCCGCCGAAGGCCCCCAGTCGATCGTCATCACCTTCCAGTCGCCGAACCCTACGTTCTCGGACGCGCCGTCGCCGACCGCCGCCCCGATGACCGCGGGCGAGGTCGCGGACGCCTACGGCCTTTCGACGAGCGCGTACTCGGCCGCCGAACAGTACTTCGAGTCGCAAGGGCTGACGGTATCGCACGTCTGGCCCGACCGTCTCTCGCTGAGCCTCACCGGGAACGTGGCCTCCGTAGACCGAGCGTTCTCCACGGTCCTCGAAGCGGGGACGTACGAGGGACGGGCCGTCACCCTGCCCTCCGTCGCACCGTCCCTTCCGGCGGGACTCGAGTCCGAGGTCGCGTCGGTGGCCGGCCTGACGACGGGATTCGACGAGTTCACCTTGCCCGAGATGCCCGAGCCGGGACCGACGGACGTCGGGACGTCGGTCAACCCGACCGACCTGATCACCCCCGCGATCGCGCGGAGTATCTACGACATCTCGGGCCTGTACAACCTGACGGCATCCCCGACCTACTCGGAGGGAAAGGGGATCGTCCTCCTGCTGTGGGGGCTCGGGTACGACCCATCGGACCTCCAGACGTTCTTCAGCGAAGACTATCCGTCGGAGTTCCCGGCTCCAACCGTCGTCCCGTACCCGGTGGACGGCGCGCCGAGTCCCTCGTCGAACGCCGTGAACGACCCGAGCAACGGCTCCCGGGAGATGACGCTCGACATCGAGTGGTCGGGTTCGATGGCGCCGGGCGCGACGCTCGACGCGGTCTACGCGCCCCCGGGTCCGTCCTCGAACGGATATTCGCCGACCGACAGCTCGATGATCGACGCGCTCAACACCGCGGCCGACCCATCGGACGTCCCGAACGTCGCGGCGATCTCGATGTCGTTCGGCTCCGCGGACGGGGCGGACGCGACGCTCACGAGCGGCTTCGAATCGGACTTCGCGGTCGCCGCTCACGAGAAGATCACGCTCTTTGCCGCCACGGGCGACCTCGGCGGCGACGCGGAGTCCGGCTGTCAGGGTGGCACCCAGCCCGAGTACCCCGCCGCCTCCCCCCAGGTCGTCGCGGTCGGCGGTACCTCG
>JASHUL010000160.1 GCA_030039995.1 Thermoplasmata archaeon | reverse complement strand
CGCCGCTCCGCGACCTCCTCGGTCAGCGCGACGCACCGCGCCTGATCGTCGGAGAGGAAGTGGACCCCCTCTTCTCCCCGGGTCGAGTCCTCGCCCGTCACCGACGCGGCGCCGGGCGGGCTCGTGCCGGCCGTCTCGGTCGAGATCGGGGTCCGGTAGAACGTCGAGATCGCCCGCTTCGATTGCACGTAGAGCGTGAGCTCGCGGGAGTCGTCGGCCATCGGTCTCGCGTCCGGAGTTGGGCGCGGTATTTAATCGAATGCGGCGGACCGACCCCCGCCCGGAGGGCGGGGGAAAGGGTTCGTCCCGGGGACCGGGGCCGCGCTAGTAGCGCTTGTAGCTGTCCGAGCGGTCCCGACCGCCCGAGCCGCCCTGGCCGCCACCGCCGGAGTACCGGCCGCCGCCGTAGCCGCCGCGGTCGCGGAAGCCCCCGCCCCCGAAGGAGCGGCGCTCCGACTCGAACTCCTGCTGGCTCATGTCGAGGCCCTGGTTGATCTCGCCGACCGAATCGGTCGATTTGGAGAGATTGCCGTAGCGGCCCACGTTGAGCCGCATGTGGCCGCGCACGAGGGAGACGTAGCCGTTGTCGACGAAGATCGTTTCGTCTTTGGCGATCGTCCCGATCTGCTCGTTCCACAGGGAGAGCGTGATCACGGCCGTGTCGTCGCCGACGACGGCCTCACAGACCTTCCGGGGGTCACCGAACTTGCCCATGACCTCCTTGGGTTCGCCCACGCTCAGTACCTTCGCGAGGACGTTCACTTGCTTCGAGTTCGGCGTTAGGTCGCGCACTTTCGTCAGGGGTTTGTCCACCATCGCTTGTCGCCTTCTTTGGGTCGCGTTTCGCGTGAGGTCTCGCGAGCAGCCTAGGTCGAGAGAACACTCGTCGAAAAAGACGGGCGGGACGCTCGATGGGGGCGAAGCTCGGGGATTCCTCGTTCGGCGCATGGTCACGGGCCGAATATAAAGTCGGCGGCGCCGTGGGACGGCGACGCACGGCCGCGGGTCGACTGCGGGCGCGGCTGGGGCGGCAGGCTTTTGGCCCGGCGAGCGAGTGCCGACCCCGGTAGAGTACGGTGCACCAGCGGTTCGACGTCGGGGTCCATCACTTCCTCCGCCGGGAGTACGACGACGCGCAGCGCGCGTTCGAGGACGTCGTCCGCGAGGAGCCGAACGACCCCGGAGCCTGGTCATACTACGGGATCTGCCTCGCCCATCTCGGCCAGGCGCGCGAGGCGGAAGGGGCGCTCTCCCGCGCGGTGGCGCTCTCGCCCGCGAACGGGGAGGCGTGGTTCCACCTCGGAGTGGCGCGCTCGCTCCGGGAGGAGTGGGGGCTCGCGGCCCTCGCCTTCCGTCGCTCCGTCGCGCTCACCCCGGACGACCTCGTGGCGTGGCATCGCCTCGGGGTGGCGCTCGCCGAATCGGGGGACGAGACCGGCGCGGCGACGGCGTTCGAGCGGGCCCTCGTCCTCTCGCGCAACGGCGGCGCGACGGACGCGATCCCACGCGCCCCGGCGCGCGCGAGCGGGGACGACCATGTCGAGGAGACCGGCGAGCGCGAGGGCGCTCGCGAGGCCAAGAGCTGGCTCGAGCTCGCGCTCTCCCTGCTGACGCTCGGCGAGGAGGAGGAGGCGGTCGCCGCGTACGACCGCGCCTACACGCTCGACCCGGACCGCGCCTCCCGTTCGCTGTTCCGTCCGATGCTCAAGCTCCTCACCGCGGTCCAGGGAGCCGCGTCGCCCGAGCCGATGCTCTCGGCGCTGCCGGGCCGCCCCGAGGGCCCGTCGCCCCGGCGGCTCGAGCCGGACGACCTGCGGCCCGAGGTCGGCTGAGCGCCCGGCCTAGATCGACTTCGGCGCCGACGTCACGATCGTCGACTCGGCCCACGACTTCGCTTTGTCGCGGGCGACCGCGTGCTGTTCGTAGAACTTGTGGACGCGCTCGATCAGTTCGCCCTTGCAGTCGCCGCAGAGGAGCTCGCCCGAGCGGCAGGTGCGGGTGATCTCCTGGAACTTCGCCTCGGTGTCGGCGAACCGGGTCTTCCAGAGCGCCCAGATCGAGCAGACCTCCGGGGTCGCCCCGAGGCGTCGCTGCTCCTCGACGGTCGCCCGTCCCCCGGTGAACGCCGCCCGGAGCTTGCGCTCCACGACGGGCGGCGGGTCGTTCAGATAGAGCGCGTCGTCCGTCCGGCCGCCGGTCGTGCTCATCACGCCCTCCCCGAGCAGCCCGGGGACCATCTGCGAGTGGAGCAGCGCCGGCTTCGGATAGCCGAGGCCCTCCGCGATGTCCCGCGTGAGCCGGAAGTGCGGGTCCTGGTCGATCCCGCACGGGACCAGGCACGGCACCGCGCGCCCTTCCGCCCAGGACGGCCAGAAGCACGGGACGCTCTGGAGCGCGGTGTAGAAGACGAGTCCGATGTTCGTGCTGGGCGTGAACCCGAAGACCGCCTTCACGTTCGAGAACGTGATCTTGCGCGCGACCCGGATCGCGAGCGGGTAGAGCGCGGCGATCGACCGCGAGTCGAAGAACGTGTGCGTCCGCTTCGGGTCGAAGCCGAGCGACAGGATGTCGTAGAGGTTCTCGAGGCCCCACTGGGCCGTCTCCTCGCGCGTCAGCCCGCCGCGGGCCCAGAACTTCTCGTCGTCGGTGATCTGGAGGTACATCGGAACCCCGAGCCGGCGCTGGAACCAGGCGCAGAGGTCGAACTGGAGCAGGTGCGACAGGTGGAGCGGACCGGACGGCCCGCGGCCCGAGTAGAGGAAGAACGGGCGCCCGTTCGCGTAGCCGTCCAGGAGCGCGGGAAGGTCTCGGTGCGAATAGTAGACGCCGCGCGCGAGGAGCGGATGGAGCTCGCCGCCGGCGAGATGGTGGATCCGCGCGAGGACCTGGGAGGTGACCTCCTCGGTCCCGAACTGCTCGCGGAGCCGGTCGTAATCGATCTTGCCGTGGACCTCGTAGGGCGTGACGACGAACTCCCCGGGCTCGGGCATGCTCCTCGGCCCGCTAGCCTTCGGGGAACGTAATCTTGGCGAGGATCGACTCGCGCTCGCTCATGGGCACCCCGGCGCTCGTGAGGGCCTCGGCGACGCAGGAGCGGGAGTGTTCGTGGTGGATCGTATGGCCGCACGAGGGGCAGGTCGCCCACCCTTCGATCAGGCGCCGGAGCCCCTCGCGGGACGACGACGAATCCCGTCGGGCGAACCGCTCGACCAGGAACGCCCCGCCGACCTGGTTCTCGAGGTTCGAGAGCGGGACCCGCACCGGGGTGTTGCAGACCGGGCACCGCGCCGGATTCCGACAGCTGCACGTCATGCGGTGTAGTGTACCGTACGCACCGGACTAAAAGCCCGCCGACGGCCCCGGACGACGGATATCCCTAAGTGCCGGCACCGCCCACCCCCGCCCGTGCCCGACACCCCGGACGGCCAGGCGCGGGAATTCCACCTCGAGATGCTCGAGGTGTTGAAGTTCCTGAACCGGGTCGAGGAGGAGCACGGTCCGACCGAAGGCCTGGAGCGCGACGAGCTGGTCCACCTGCTCGCGAAGGCGGGGTTCGTCTCGGTCTCGGTCGAGCAGGTCGGCGAAACCCTCGACACCCTGATCGGCAACGGCTACGCCCGTCGACTGACCGACAGCGAGTACGCCTGGGACCGGGGGCGCGTCGTCGGCGAGCGGTTCGCGATCACGCTCGACGGCAAGCGCC
>JASHUL010000159.1 GCA_030039995.1 Thermoplasmata archaeon | reverse complement strand
GCGCGGAACGCCAGCGGGCTTAACTGCCGGGTTCGGAATGGGACCGGGTGTTTCCCCGCCGCTTTGGCCGTCAGCCGAGCGGTCCGACCGACGCCGGATATTTAACCTTGCCACGGAACCGACCGTCGGTCCGGCCGCGACCCGGCGGACAAAGTTTCATCCGACATCGTGCGTGCCCCCTCGGCGCGGACGGAGCGGTTCGACGTTGGACCCCGACGACCCCCCGAACATTCCGGAATACCGGCTCCGGCTCGACGTCGACTTCGCGTCGCTGAAGTGGTCCGGGTCGATCAGCCTCGACCCCCCCGAAGGGACCCGGAGCTTCGCGCTCGACTCCGACGGGCTCGAGATCCGGAGCGTCACGATCGGGGGCCGTCCCGCACCGTTCCGGCTGGACGCGGAGGCACGGAAGCTCGTGCTGCCGGAGGTGGTGCCCGGTACGGTCACGGTCGAGTTCACGGGCAAGGTCGATGAGACGACGTTGGTCGGTTTCTACCGCTCGCGTCAGGGCTCAGGGTATCTGCTCACGACCCAATGCGAGCCGAACGGCGCCCAACGGATCTTTCCGTGCCTGGACCGACCGGACCGCAAGAGCCGCGTCGCGTTGACCGTGCGAACCGCGGCCGACCTCGACGTCGTCTCGAACACGCTCGAGGAGTCGGCCGCCGAGTCCGAGGGGGGCCGGGTGTGGCGCTTCCCTCCGACGCCCCGCATGCCCCCGTATCTGTTCTTCCTCGCGATCGGGCGGTTCGACCGGATCGAGGACGCGACCGGCCGGATCCGCTTCCGCGTCTTCGCCCCGCCCGGCCAGGGGCCGGCGGGGCGGTTCGCGCTCGAATCGGCGGCGCGCATCCTGCGCGCGTACGAGGAGTACTACGGCCTTCCGTACCCCCTGCCCAAGCTCGACCTCGTCGCGGTCGCCGAGGCGTCGTTCGGCGCGATGGAGAACTGGGGAGCGATCTCGTTCCGCGAGGACCGGCTCCTCGTCGGCGACGGGTCGTCGTCCCACCTCCGCCGCGAGGTCTTCGAGACGATCTCGCACGAGATCGCGCACATGTGGGTCGGCAACCTCGTCACGCCGACCGATTGGACCGACATCTGGCTCAACGAGAGCCTCGCGTCGTTCCTCGAGACGAAGATCGCGGACCGCGTCGACCCGTCCTTGCACGGGAGCGCCGACTTCTTCCTGCGGACCGCCGGGGCGTTCGCCGCCTTCGAGGGGGACTCGCTGGACGCGACCCACCCGGTCCGCGCGCCGGTGGCCGGCCGGGACGAGGTCGCCCAGATCTTCGACGAGATCAGCTACGGGAAGGGCTCGAGCGTGCTCGCGATGCTCGAGGCGTACCTCGGCGAGGAGGCGTTCCGGCGGGGGATCGGAGAGTACCTCGCGCGGTTCCAGTACGCCAACGCGACGACGTCGGACCTCTGGCAGTCGATGAGCCGCGTGACGGGCGAGCGGGTCGGCCCGCTGATGGACCCGTGGCTGGACCGGCCCGGCCTCCCCTCCATCTCCGCTCGCGTCACCGAGTCCGGCATCGAGCTCGCCCAGCAGCGGTTCTCCTACCACGGCCCGACCGACTCGCCTCCGTGGCCGATCCCGATGGCGGTCGACGTCGACGGTCGGCGCGAGCCCCTCCGGTTCGACACCGCCCGCCGGACGCTCCCCGCGTCCCCGACCTCGACCGTCCACCTCAACCCGGGCGCCGTCGGGTTCTACCGGGTGCTCTACGACCGGACCCTCCGGGAACGGCTCCTCAAGGTGCTGCCCGACCGACCCGCCGAGGACCGGTGGACGTTCCTCGCCGACCTCTGGGCGTACCTGCTCGCGGGGGAGGTCGACTGGACGTCGTTCTCGCGCGCGGTCCGGACCCTCGGGCTCACGAGCGACCGACTCGTGGCCGAACTGCTGGGCCGCACGCTCGGCCCGCTCGCGATCTTCTTCCCCGACTCGGCGCCGGTCCAGGACCTCGCGCGGTGGTTCTTCCACGCCCAGTTCGAGCGCCTCGGGACCGAGCGTCGGCCGGGCGACTCGACGTCCGACGGGGTCCTCCGGGAGCGGATCTCGTTCGGGTGGGTCCGCATCGACCCCGGGTTCGCCCGGCAGCTCTCCGAGCTGTTCGGCAGCTGGAGCCGCGTCCAGCCGGACGTTCGGCCGGCGGTCGCGGTCGCCCGCGCCCGGACCGACGGGGCGTCCGGCGTCCGCGAGCTGCGCCGCGCGCTGCGGCCGGACCTCCCCGAGGCCGAGCGGTCGACGCTGGAGATCGCGCTCGCGTGGACGACCGAGCCCGACCTCGTCCGCGAGCTCCTCGACCGAGCGGTGTCGGGGGAGGTGAACCGGGGGACCGTCCCCGAGGTCCTCCGCAACGTCGCCGCGAACCCGGCGGGACGGTCGGTCCTCTGGCCGTGGCTCACGGCGGAGCTCCCCCGGCTGGACGAGCTGTTCCGGGGCGCGGGACTCCTCTCCCGCACGCTCGAGATCACCCTCCCGGTCCTCGGGATCGGGCGGGGCGACGAGGTCCGGACCTACTTCGCGTCGCACCCGTACGCCGAGGCGGCGCGCGGGATCTCGAAAGGTCTCGAGCGGCTCGCCGTGCTCGAGCGGATCGCCCCGACGTTCGCGGCGCTGCGCGACTAGGGCTTCGCCCGCCGTGCGGCGGGCGGTGGCGAGCGGTCCTCTTCCGACCAGATGTACCACGTCCCGCGGGCCTGGCTGAAGCGTCGGCCGTCGGCGCCGGTGAGGTTCCCTTCGGCGAACGCGATGTGGCGCCCGCGCCGGAGGACCTCGCCGCGGGCGGTGAGGGTCTCGCCCTCGCGGGCCGCGCGCAGGAACTCGATGTACAGCGAGGTCGTGGCGGTGGTCTCCGTTTCGCGGAGCATCGAGACGACGGAGGCGCCCATCGCGGTGTCGAGGATCGTGGCGTAGACTCCCCCGTGCACGACCCCGTTGATGTTGAGGTGCCGGGTCTCCACCCGACCGGTCACGGTCACGAAGCCGTGACCGCTCCGCGCCGCGTCGACGACGAAGCCGACCTCCGAATGGAAGCCGCCCCGCCGGGCCGCGGCGAGCAGGTCCGGCAGGGGTCGGATCGGGCGGGGCTCCGGAGCCGGCTCGTCGGAAGGCACCGGGCCGGGGAGCGGGACCGCGCGGATAAGTACTGCGCGCGGTCGTTCGACCGCGACCCGATGGCGTCCCGGCCGCGCCCGACCGTCACCTACGATGCGCCGCCGAACATCGCGCTGGTGAAGTACTGGGGGGTCCGCGACGAAGCGCTCCGGCTCCCGTACAACTCGTCGTTCTCCGTCACGCTCGACCGACTTCGCTCGCGCACGTCCGTCCGCTTCGACCCCGCGCTTCGGGAGGACGCGGTCGAGTTGAACGGGTCGGCCGCGGTGGGAGGACCTCGCGAGGGCGTCGTCCGCTTCCTCGACCTCGTGCGAGAACTCGCGG
>JASHUL010000158.1 GCA_030039995.1 Thermoplasmata archaeon | reverse complement strand
TCACCCGGGCGCTCGGCGTCGACGTGCCGGTCGCGGCGTGGGGGATCGGCATCGGCCGGCTCGCGCTCGTGGCCCTCGGTCGCAACGACTTCCGGGAGCTGTTCGACGACGACCTCGCCCGGCTCCGGGGAGGGGGGAGCTAGCTCGTGCCGAAGTCGGTGCTTCGCCGGGACCGCGTTCTCTCGATGCTCCCGGATTCACTCTCCGAGCACGCGCTCGAAGAGATCCTCTCGATCTCGAAAGCCGAGGTGGCGGCTCAGGACGCGGAGACGCTCACGGTCTCGGTCACGCCCGACCGTCTCGACCTCCTCTCCGAAGGCGGGCTCGGACTCTACCTCCAAGGAGCGACGGGAGCGGCGAAGGGCCTCGTGCACGAAGATACTGTGGACGACGTCACTCCCGCCCTCGCGGTCGATGCTGACCCGTCGGTCCGGCCGCTCCGACCTGCGATCGCCGCGGTCGTCGTCGTCGCTCCCGAGTCGAGCGTCCTCGACGCGGGGCTGCTCGAGGAGGCGGTCCGGTTCCAGGAGCTGCTTCACAGCACCGTTGGCCGGGGTCGACGGGCCGCGAGCCTCGGGATCTACCCGTACGACCGGCTGGTGCCCCCGTTCCGATACGCGCTCGAACCCGTCCGGAACGTCCGGTTCGTCCCGCTCGATGGTTCGGAAGAGGTGGGCGCGGAGACGTTCTTCCGGGAGCACGCGCTCGCCCAACGCTACGGCGATTTCGGCCGCGTCGGGGACGCCTGCCTCACGCTCCGCGACGCCCAGGGGACGGTCCTTAGTCTGCCGCCGATCCTCAACAGCCGGACGGGGGGAGAGGCGCGGGTCGGAGATCGCCGACTGCTGCTCGAGTCGACCGGCGCCCGGGACCGGACGGTGCGCGAGATGCTCGGCCTCCTCCTGGTGGTCTTCGCGAGCCGTGGATGGCGGGTCGCCCCGGTGGCAAGGACATCGGGGGGCTCGACGCTCTCCGACGGTCGGGAGGTGTTCGCGGCCCGACGGCTCGAACTCTCGGCCGTGACCGTCCGTGCCCTCTCCGGAGCGTCCTGGACCGCGACCGAGGTCGAACGCCGTCTCGGCCGCGTGCGGCTGGGAAGCCACGCCCACGCCGGAGGTTGGAGGGTGGAGGCCTCCCCGTGGAGACCCGACCTACTGACCGGGGTGGATATTGCGGAGGACGTGATCCTGGCCGAAGCCGTCGACCCGCGCGAGGGGGTCGTGCCGCCGAGCCCGACCCGGGGTCGCCGTCGCCCGGAGGCCGGATTCCGCCGGCAGGTCGCCGCGGAACTCCTGGGGCTCGGATTGGCCGCCCCGTACACCTCCCTTCTCGTTCCCGAGCAAGCGGTCGCGCGGCTCCGCGGGGCGGACCCGATCCGGGTCGCGAATCCCCCCTCGAACGAGTTCGCGTACGTGCGGGACCGGATTCTGCTCTCGCATCTCGAGCTCCTCGCCCACAACACCCGGCACGGGTACCCTCAGACGGTCGGCGAGGTGGGGCCGATCGTGGTACGGGCCGCCGAGGCGGAGACCGGGAGCGAGACTCGGTACCACGCCGGGGTTGTGCTCGCCCGGGAGGGAGCGGGCTTCGCGGACGCCGCCGCCGTGGTCGACTACTTGCTTCGATCCGTGGACATCGTCGCGGTCCGCGAGCCGGCCGAGCTCCCCGGAACGATCGCCGGCCGGGCCGCCCGCGTTCGGGTGGCCGGAGAACCCATCGCCGAGCTCGGAGAGATCCACCCGGAGGTGCTCGTCAGCCTCGGCGTTCCCGTGCCCGTCGCCTGGGCCGAGCTCGACCTGACCCGACTCTACCCGCTCCTCGGTCGCCGCGACATCGATTAATATCGTTCGCCCGGTTCGAGAACGATGGCCCGTTCTCGTCGTCCCGTAAAGGGCTCCGAGACCGGTCGCGCGCGCTGGGAGTCCGACGCTCGCGCGGCGATCGGGGGAAAGGTGGACGGCGGCCAGTTACCGCTCCTCGTCGGTCCTCCCGAGGACCCGGACTCAGAATTTCTCCAGCGGATCGGCTTCCCCGGGAGCGCCCCGTACACGCGGGGGATCCAACCGACGATGTACCGCGGTCGCCTCTGGACGTTCCGTCAGTACTCGGGGTTCGGAAGCGCCGCCGCGACGAATCGCCGGTTCCACTTCCTGCTCTCCGGTGGACAGACCGGCCTCTCTGTCGCGTTCGACCTGCCCACCCAGAACGGGTACGACTCCGACCACGAGCGCGCCGCCGGAGAGGTCGGTCGATGCGGAGTGCCGATCACCTCGCTCGGCGACATGCGGACGCTGTTCCGGGGGCTCCCGCTCGACCGCGCGACGGTCTCGATGACGATCAACGCGACCGCACCGATCCTCACCGCGCTCCTCGTCGCGGTCGGGGAGGAGAACGGTGTGCCCCGGGCCCGGCTCGGGGGGACGGTGCAGAACGACATCCTGAAGGAGTACGTCGCGCGGGGAACGTACATCTACCCGCCGGCCGCCTCCTTGCGACTCGCGGTCGACCTGATCGAGTTCGCGACCCGGGAGATGCCCCAGTGGAACTACATCTCGGTCTCGGGATACCATATGCGCGAGGCCGGCGCGACCGCGGTCCAGGAGGTCGCGTTCACGCTCGCGAACGCGATGGCGTACGTCCGCGCGGTCCAAGCGCGCGGACTCGACCTGGACGAGTTCCTTCCCCGGTTGTCGTTCTTCTTCTCGTCGGACCGGAACTTCCTCGAGGAAGTGGCGAAGTTCCGCGCGGCGCGCCGGCTGTGGGCGTCGATCGTCACGGAGACGTTCCACGCGCGGGCCGCGCGCTCGAAGCAGCTGCGATTCCACACCCAGACGGCCGGTTCGAGCCTGACGGCCCAGCAACCGGAGCTGAACGTCGTGCGCACGACGCTCGAGGCGCTCGCCGCCGTGCTCGGGGGGACCCAGTCGCTCCACACCAACGCCCTCGATGAGGCGCTCGGTCTCCCCACCGAGCCGTCCGCCCGGCTCGCCCTCCGCACGCAGCAGATCCTCGCCGAAGAGTCGGGGGTCGCCAACACCGTCGACCCGCTCGGCGGGTCCTACGAGGTGGAGTATCTCACGGACCGGATCGAGAAGGAGGCCCGGGAATACCTCGCCCGTATCGACGAGATGGGCGGGGCGCTCCCGGCGATCGAACGGGGGTTCTTCGCCGGCGAGATCGCCCGAGAGGCGTACCGGACCGCCCGCGCGCGCGAAGCCCGGCAGGATGTCGTCGTCGGGGTGAACGAGTACACCGAGGGAAACGCGGAGTTCACGCTGTTCCCGGAAGTCGGCGGTCGGGGCGTCGCCGTCCAGCGGGTCTCCCCGGCGGAGGAGCGCCGCCAGGTCCGTTCCGTGCGGCGCTGGCGGGCGACCCGGGATTCGGCGGCGACGACGGCCGCGCTCGACCGGCTCGACCACGGTACGCGGGCCGCAGAGAACGTCCTCCCTCTCGTGCTGGATGCGGTTCGTGCGGGCGCCACGCTCGGCGAGATCGCGGACGTCTGGCGACACCAGTTCGGCGAGCATCGCCCGTCGCGCGCGTACT
>JASHUL010000157.1 GCA_030039995.1 Thermoplasmata archaeon | reverse complement strand
GGAGGCAGTGCGCCTGCTGCGGAACCTTCGCGCGGACGAGCGGGTCCCCGCCACCGAGACCCCCCCGGCCTGGATCCGACCGGCCGGCCCGGAGGTCGGGGAGGTGCTGACCGCTCAGCTCGCCACCGTGGCCCGACTCGCGCGAGTCGAACCTCTCCGCCTCCTCCCCGCCGACGCCCCGACGCCTGGCGGGGTGGCGAGCCGCGTGGCCCCGCTCGGAGAGTGTTACCTCACGCGGCCGGCGACCTCTCCCGGCGCGGTCGAAGCGCTCGAACGCGAGCGGGAGAAGCTGAAGGGACTGCTGGAGAAGACCCGTGGCCGGCTCGCGGACCCCGGTTTCCGGGATCGGGCCCCTCCCGACGTGGTCCGAGAGACGGAGGAGAAGGCGCGCGAACTCGAAGAGCGGATCCGGCGCATCGACGACCACATGAGCCCCGGCGTCTCGGAGGCGGCCGCCCGATGACGGGAAAGCGACGACCCGCGGCGAAAGGAAGAGGGACGCCGTCACGGACCCGGCCCTCGCCGGAGGACGCGACCCCGCCGCCCCCCACCGCCGCGCCGCCGGCGATCGGGGAGATCCCGATCCCGGGCGCCGCAAAACCGCACCCGGCGCTCGGCCTCGGACTCTGGGCGCTCGGCCGTTGGAGCCCGGAGGACGAGGCTCGGACGAAAGCGACGATCGGTCGCGCGTACGAGCGCGGGATCCGGTGGTTCGACACGGCGGAAGTGTACGGCGGCGGCCGGTCCGAGCGACTGCTCGGGGAGGTCCTCGAGCGGGCCGCCGGCGGTGGGCCGGACGCCTACGTCGAGACGAAGGTCTCCTGGGAGCACCTTCGGCCGGCGCAGGTGCGGGCGAGCGTGATCAACAGCCTCGAACGACTCGGCCGTCACTCGATCGACCTCTATCTCGTCCATGGCCCGGACCCCCGAGCCGACCTCGCCGAGACCCTCCGAGCGCTCGAGGCGCTCTGGAAGGAAGGGAAGGTCGGGGCGATCGGGGTCTCCAACTTCTCGGTCGAGGATCTGGAGGCGGCGGCGAAGGGGCTCACGGAGGCGCGTATCGTCGTGAACCAGGTTCGGTACAACCTCTTCGACCGGGAAGACGCGGACCCGGTCCGGGAGTACTGTCGCGACCACGGGATCCTGATCGAGGCGTACACCCCCATGGCTCGGGGCTTGCTCCACGGTCGGTACCTCGACGGGAAGTCGGTGCCGACGGAGGTGCGCCAGTTCGCCCACCGGTTCTTCGAGCCCGAGCGGCTGCCGGGCTTGGTCGAACGCGCGCGCCGACTTCGGGCGCTCGCCCGAGAGGCGGACGTGCCGCTCGCCTCGATCGCCCTCCACTGGCTCGCGAGGCAAGGGGCGGCCCCGGTGATCGGCATGAGCCGGCCGGAGCAGGTCGACTCGAATCTCGCCGCCTGGGGCGTCCGCCCGCCGGACGAAGTGCTCGACCGCGCGGACGCGATTGCGCGGGGCGAACGTGCTTAGGCTCGTCGCCCTCGACATGGACGGTACGCTCGTCGACGTCGAGAGCTCGTACGCGACCGTGCACGGCTACTTCGGCGAGCGTAACGACGACGGCCTGCGTCGTTTCATGGCGAACGAGATCGACGACCGGGAGTTCGTCCGCTCCGACGTCCGCATCTGGTGGAAGCACCGGCCGGACCTGCGCCTCGACGAGCTCGAGGAGATCCTGGCCGGGGTCCCGATCATGCCGGGCGCGGAGGTGTTGATCCGGGGGCTCCGGGCACAGCGGGTGCGCACGGCGATCGTGAGCGGCGGCATCGACGTGCTCGCGCACCGGGTCGCCCGGGACCTCGGCATCGACCTCGCGCTCGCGAACGGCTTCGAGGTCGACCCGGACGGACGGCTCACCGGCGAGGGGATCGTGCGGGTCCCGGTCCTCCGCAAGGAGGAGGTCCTCGCCGCGCTGCAGGCGCAGCTCGGGATCACGCCGGAGGAGACCGCGTCGGTCGGGAACTCGGAGATCGACGTCGGACTGTTCCGGCGGAGCCGGGTCGGCATCGCGTTCCGGCCCGAGGACGACGCGGTCCGTAGGGCGGCGAGCGCGATCGTGCCCGGCTCCGACCTCGCGCCCGTGCTGGACGTCCTTCGAACGTTCCCGGAAGTCCCGGAACCGTATCGCCCGTAAGGAACCCTTATCCCCGCCGCTCGGGTCTATCGTCGTCCGATGGAGAGCTATCAGGCGCTCTTGGAGCGAGCGCGCGCGAAGCTGCCGCCCGTCCAGACGGGCGGAGAGCGGTTCCAGGTCCCGGAGCCGGACGTCATGACCGACGGGAAGAACACCGTCCTCCGCAACTTCCAGGAGATCACCGGCGTGCTACGACGCGAGCCGGACCACGTCATCCAGTTTCTCGCGAAGGAGTTCGGATGCCCGGGGGTGCTCGACCTTCCCCGCGGCGTGCTCAAGTCGCGGCTCACCAAGGACCAGATCGCCCAGCGCCTGCGCGACTACACCGCGAAGTATGTGATCTGTTCCGAGTGCAAGCGGCCGGATACCCACCTGAAGAAGGAGGGTCGGCTCACGCTGCTCATCTGTGAGGCGTGCGGCGCCCAGCGCCCGGTCACGGTCCGACGCGTCGTCGCCCCCGAGAAGCCGAAGTCACCGGTCGTCGTCGGCGAGGTCTACCGCCTGACGATCGAGGACGTCGGTCGACGGGGGGACGGAGTCGCGAAGAAGGAAGGCTTCGTCATCTTCGTCACCGGAGCGACCCAGCGCGGGATGACGGTGAACGCGAAGGTCACCAAGGTCCTCGGCAACAACGCGTACGCCGTCGTCCAGCCGTAGCGTCCCATGCGGAGCCTCCGCTGGATCGGGCTCCTCGCG
>JASHUL010000156.1 GCA_030039995.1 Thermoplasmata archaeon | reverse complement strand
TGACCGGTCGGGGCGACTACTGGGCCCGGGTCGTCCGCGTCGCCCGCGCGACCACGGTCGCCCGGACCCGGCGCGCGATGTCGATCATGGGGCGCGACGAGGAGGAGGCGAACGTCGACACGGCGAAGCTGTTCTACCCGTCGATGCAGGCCGCCGATATCTTCGAGCTCCCGGTCGACCTCGCGTACGGCGGGATGGACCAGCGGCGGGCGCACGTGCTCGCCCGCGAGGTCGCGCACCACTACGGTTGGGCGGTGCCGGTCGCCGTGCACACGCCGCTCCTCTCGTCGCTCAAGGGCGGGGGCCGGATGGACCCGACCGAGGGCACGAGCGAGCGCAAGATGTCGAAGTCCGACCCGTCGAGCGGGATCCCGATCCCGTCGACGACGGAGGAGATCGGCCGCCGGATCGGCGCCGCCTTCTGCCCCGCGAAGGAGGTCGACGGCAACCCGATCGTCGAGGCGGTGCGGTACATCGTCTTCCCGTGGGAGGGTCGCTTCGTCGTGGAGCGGTCGGAGAAGCACGGGGGTCCGGTCGCGTTCGAGGAGGAGCGGACGTTCCTCGACGCCTGGCGCAACGGAACGCTCCACCCGCAGGACGTGAAGGCCGCGGTCGCGGCCGCCCTCGACCGCCGGGTCGCGCCGGCACGGGAGTACTTCCGGGCGCACCCCGACGTCGGGCCTGCCTCCCTCGCGGGGCCGGGCGGAACGCAGACGATTTGAGCGCGTCGCCGCCTGCGCACGACGGGCGCGGGATGGCCGGCGAACCCGAGGTCTTCGGCGCGAGAGGCTCGGTCGGTGTGGTCGTCGTGCCGGGCCTTCACGGCCGCGACGACTACGTCCGGTCGGTCGGCCGCGACCTCGCTGCCGCCGGGTTCCCGGCCGCGGTCGTCGACCTCTACGGCGGCGCGCAGCCCGCCTCGTACGAGGAGGCCGCTCCGCTCCGCGCGAAGCTCACCGATGAGCTCGTGCTGGAGCGGCTCGAGGCGGGCCGGGACGCGGTCGCGCGCAAGCTGATCCCGCACGCCCGCGTCGGCACGCTCGGCTTCAGCCTCGGGGGAGGATACGCGCTATTCGGGGCGTGCCGTCGACGGTTCCACTTCGCGATCGACTTCTACGGCCGGATGGAGCGACCGGACGACCTCGACGGGCTCGGGGGCCCCGCGCTCCTCCTCCTCGCCTCCGACGACGACCCGGTGACGCCGTGGACGTTCGCCGAGCTGCTCCCGACCGCGGCCCGGTTGAAGAAGCGGGTCACGGTCGAGCTCTACCCCGGCGCGAAGCACGGGTTCCACCGGCCCGGTCGACCCGCGCACCACGCGGAGGCGGCCGCCGACGCGTGGAAGCGGACGCTCTCGTTCCTCGCCGAGCAGCGGCCCGGCCGACCGGGATCGCGCTGACCCGTCACTCCATCGGCATCGGCCGCTCCGGCGGACGGTAGTTCCGCGGCGGCTCCCACAGCTCGAGCCGGTTGCCTTCCGGATCGTCCGCCCACCCGAACTTGCCGGCGGCGCTCCATTCGATGGTCGGCGAGACGTTCACGCCGTCGCGCCGGAGCCGGTAGAGCAGGGACTCGAGGTCGCGAACTCGGTAGTTCACCATCGCGGTCGCCCCTCGTGGACCCCAGTCGCGGTCGTCGTCCGGCAGCGTGGCCCACACCGTGTGGCCGACCCGGTGCCCCGCGCGGGGGCTGAGCCACGTGAGGTCGGCGACCTGCCCCTCGACCGCGACCCCGAGCCGGTCGCGGTACCACCGCGCGAGCCGTCGGGGTTCCCGGGCGCGCAGGAAGATCCCGCCGACGCCGACCGCCCGGGCCCGCTCGCCGCGTCGCTCGGCGCCCCGCGCCGTTCCCCGGCGAAGCCGAGCGCGCGCTCGGTTCGACGGTCGCTCGGGGGCGGGGAGGAACGTGAACAGCCGGACGCCCGAGCGATATCGGCGCGGCCGCCCGACCAGTCGCGCGGACCCGATGGACATCGTCGTGCCGGTGACGGACGTGAACGAACGCTCGGCGAAGCCGCTCGCGCGGAACCACCGCCGGATCGACGTCGTGAGGTCCGGTGGGAAACGTCCGCGGGTCCAGATCACGGTCGCGCCCGGAGCGCAGAGCTCGGGCAGGTGGCGGACCGTCGACCGCACGTCCGCATCCGCGATGTTCCCGAAGATCCCGCAGACGAGCACGAGGTCAGCGGGGACCGCGCCGTCGAGCGCATCGGTGAGCCCCGCGTCCTCCGTCACGAACTCGACACGGGAAAGGCCGAGCGACCGGGCCCGCCGCCGACCCCGTGCGGCGAGCTCCTTCGAGAGCTCGACAAGCCGGGCGCGGACGTCCCGCGCTCGGGGGTGGTGCGCGAGGACCCCGAGCAGGTCGCGTCCGTCGCCCGCGCAGAGGCTGACCACTCGGATCGGACCGGGTCGCGCGGCGTCCAGGGCCTCCCGGATCCTCGCCTGCACCACGTCGAGACGGCGGAGGAGGTCGCCTCGGCGGTCGTACCGTCGGTGCCACGCGACCCACTCGTCCACCATCGGACCGCCGTGGGGTCCGCAACTCTGACACCGTTAAATAGCACGGGTCGTAAGCGGCCCTCACCCGTGAGCCGAGGACCCCCCGCGAGGGGGTTCCGCTGACGCGAGGCACCATGGCGCGACCAATCTACGTGCGGTTCGAGACCCCGAGCGACATCGCCGACAAGGCCCTCCAGCTCGTCCAGGTGGCGAGCGAGACCGGCAAGGTCCGGGTCGGCACGAACGAAGTGACCAAGTCGAGCGAGCGCGCGGAAGCGAAGCTCGTCGTGATGGCGGAGGACGTCGACCCGGTCGAGATCCTCGTCCACATTCCGATGCTCTGCGAGGAGAAGCGGATCCCGTACGTCTACGTCCCGAAGAAGCAGCGGCTCGGCCAGTCGGCGGGGCTCACGAAGTCCGCCGCGAGCGTCGCGGTCGTCGAGGCCGGGGAAGCGAAGGGGCTGCTCGAAGAGCTCGCCGCGACGTTCCCGACGCTGAAGAAGTAGGGCGCGCGGCGAGGCGGAGCCGATCATGGCGGAGGAGAAGGGGTCGCCGGCCGAGGTCGTCGAGCTCGTCGGCCGGACCGGCATGGCGGGCGAAGCGACCCAGGTCAAGGTCCGCGTCCTCGCGGGTCGCGACCGCGGCAAGATCATCACCCGCAACGTGGCCGGACCGATCCGGCTCGGGGACGTCCTGATCCTGCGCGAGACCGCGCGCGAAGCCCGGAAGCTCTCGGTGCGGTAGGGCCGGACGATGGTCGTCAAGCGTCAGTGCTCGTTCTGCGCGGCCGAGATCGAGCCCGGCACCGGCTCGATGTTCGTCAAGCGCGACGGCACCGTCTTCCACTTCTGCTCGGGCTCCTGCCGCAAGCAGCAGTTGCACCTCGGGCGCGTCGGTCACCGGTTCAAGTGGACCCGCGCGCACGCGCTCAAGAAGGCCGCCGACCGCTCGAGCGCGGCCGCGCGCGGCCCGGCCAGCGCCCCGCCGCATCGCGCCCGTGGCCGTCCCTCGGCGCCGGTCGCGGTACGCCCCTCGACCCCGGCGACGGCGCGCGCGGCGACGACACTGGCCACCGAAGCCCCGGCGGCGGCCGAGGTCGCTCCGGCCGCCCCGGCGAAGAAGGCGCGCACGAAGCCGGCGAAGCCGAAGCGCTCGGCTCCGTCGGACGCCTGAGCGGCACCGCGCAGCTTCCCGTCCACGGCAATCGGTAAACCCGACCGCCTCCCGTCGGAACCGGGATGGAGTCGCCGGAGGAGGTCGTCTCCGCCACGGACCTCGCGGAGTACGCGTACTGCCCGAGGGCGCACTACTATCGGGACCACCCTCCACCGGGCGGTCCGGTACGGAGCGCTCAGCGCCGGGCCGACGCGGGGCGGCGGTACCATGCCCACGAACTCGGCGGCGAACGGCGGCGCGCGGAGCACGGGGCCGCGTACTGGGGCGCCCTCCTCCTGGGTGCCGCGCTGTGCGTCGGGGCGATCGTATGGATCTTGCGTCCCTGAGCGGGCTCACGGCGCTCGCCGTCGCGCTGGTCGGAGCGGGGGTGGCGGTCGGCGCGGCGTACGGCCTCGCGGCGCGCCGCCGCGAGCGGGCACGGGGCGAGCTCGTCGCGATCGACGCCGGCGCCGCGGTGACCCTTCGGTCGGACCGGTACCGTTTGACCGGCCGCCCCGACGTCCTGCGGCGTCTCCCCGACGGCCGCGTTGTCCCGATCGAGCTCAAGAGCCGACCGGCGCCGCCGCACGGGCCCCCCGACGCGCACCGGGTCCAGGTCGGGGCGTACTGCCTGCTCGTGGAGGAGACCACGGGGCGGTCGCCGCCGTACGGCCTCCTCCGGTACGGCGATGGTGTGGAGTTCCGCCTACCGTGGAACCCCGACGCCCGCGCCGAGCTCTTGCGGATCCGCGCGGCGCTCGACCGACCGTACGACGGGCGGGCGGCTCCGTCGCACGCCAAGTGCGCCCGGTGCGCCTGGCGCCGGGGCTGCGACGCCCGGGCCCCCGGCACCTGAGCCGTTACCGTCGGAAACTCCAGTAGACCTCGGTCTCGTAGGGCAGGGCGACCGTTCGCCCGGCGCGCGCGGCGGGGTCGGCTCGGATCACCGCCCGCACCTCGGCCGCGACCAACCGCCGGCGCGCGGGAGGGAGGTTCGCGATCACGCTGACGGAGAGCGTCCGCTGGACGAACGTGTCCACGCTGCCGTGCTGCACGTGGGAGAACCGGCGCTCATGAAGGCGACCGAACCACGGGTTCGGGCGGGCGAACGCCGGACGCCACCGGGCGTCCCGCGACTTCGGGCTCATCCACCGGTACCGCGCGACGATCCGGGAGATCTGTCGGGAGAAGCCGACCCGGTCGTCCCGCGTGTTCCAGACCAACCCGAGACCTCCGCCGGGACGCAGCACCCGCGCGATCTCGCGCATCGCCCGCCGCGGGCGGAACCAGTGGAACGACTGCGCACAGACGACCGCATCGGCGAATCCGTCGGGCAGCGGGATCGCCTCCGCCGTCCCGTCGACGACCGGCACGTCCGGCACGACGTCCCGGAAGACGCGGCGCATCCCCGCGGTCGGCTCGACCGCGATCCGCGCGGCGCCGAGGGGGGCGAGCGCCCGGGTGAACTTCCCGGTACCGCTCCCGAGGTCGACCACGACCGTCCCGGGTCCGAGGTGGAGCGCTCGGCCGAGGTGCCGCACCGCGGCGGCCGGATAGTCCGGCCGCCCCCGCTCGTAGAGCGTCGCCGACCGGCCGAAGCCGCGGACGTCGGGATGGGTGCGGGGCAGCGGTCGGCTCACGGAGGCTCGCGGACCGGAACCTCGGTGGACTATACGTCCACCGACCACCGCGAAACCCTTACGTTCGGCACGGGCTCGGGCGACCGATGGCGGAAGGGAGCCTCGAACGCACGCTCGTGCTCGTGAAGCCGGACGGCGTGAAGCGGGGCCTGGTCGGGGAGATCCTGACGCGGCTCGAGCGTAAGGGGCTCAAGATCGTCGCGATGAAGACGCTCCAGGTGACGCCGGAGCACGCGCAGCGGCACTACGCGGAGCACCAGGGGAAGCCGTTCTACCCGTCCCTCATCCAGCACATCACCTCCGGCCCGGTCGTCGCGGTCGCCCTCGAGGGGCGGTCGGCGATCGCGGTCGTCCGCAAGCTGACCGGCGCGACCAACCCGCAGACCGCCGAGCCGGGGACCGTGCGCGGAGACCTCGCGCTCGGGATCACGACGAACCTGGTCCACGCGTCCGACGCTCCGGAATCGGCGGCCCGCGAGCTCGCGCTCTACTTCGCCCACGAGGAGTACCTCGGCTACTCCCGGGCCGGCGAGGAGCTCTTCTAGGTCGATGGGCCCCGCGCTCGGCGCCGCGGCCCGCGCGCTCGCGGCCGGTCGGCTCGTCGTCTATCCGACCGACACGCTGTTCGGTCTGGGCGCGCTCGCCTCCGACCCGGCCGCGGTCGACCGCCTCGCGGCCGCGAAGGAGCGGCCCGCCGGGATGCCGGTCTCCGTGATGGTCGGCTCGCTCGGCGAGGTCGAGGCGCTGGCGGAGCTGTCGCCCGCCGGTCGCCGGTTCGTCCGAACCCATCTGCCGGGGCCGTTCACGGTCCTCGTGACCGGGAGCGCGCTCGCGCGTCGCGCGCTCGTGCCGCCCGCGACCGGCCCGTCCGGCACGGTCGGCCTGAGGGTGCCGGCCCACCCCGTCGCCCGGGAGCTCGCGCGCCGCGCCGGCCCGATC
>JASHUL010000155.1 GCA_030039995.1 Thermoplasmata archaeon | reverse complement strand
TGGTCGAGAACGTTCGCAAGGCCGATCAGCGCCGCGCCGGAGTAGGTGTTGCCGATGTACGGGGTGACGAGCCCGTAGCGCATCTGGGTCTCGGAGAACCCGAGCTGCTTACCCACCCGCTGCGGGAACTTGCCGTTCGGCTGATGGAACACGACGTGGGCGTAGTCCTTGGGAGAGGTGCCCGACGCCTCCATGATCCGGCGGGCGCACTCGGTCTCGTGGCGGAAGTAGGCGGGCTCGCCGGTGAACCGGCCGCTGTGGCTCGGGTACCGCTGGCCCTCGCGTCGCCAGAAATCGGGGGTGTCCGTCGTGTAGGAGAGCGTTTGCTCGACCCGGGCGATGACGTGCTCGCGCCCGATCACGAACGCCGCGCCGCCGGCGCTTGCCGAATACTCGAGCGCGTCCCCCGGCGCTCCCTGGCTCGTGTCGCTGCCGATCGCCACGCCGTACTTCACCATCCGCGCGCCGACGAGGCCGAGGCAGGTCTGGATCGCCGCCGTGCCGGCCTTGCACGCGAACTCGAAGTCCGCCGCGGTGAGGTTCGGCGTGGCGCCGACGGCCTGCGCGACCACGGTCGCGGTCGGCTTGACGGCGTACGGGTGCGACTCCGACCCGACGTAGATCGCGCCGATCTGCTGCGGGTCGATCGCGCCGCGGATGAGCGCGACGCGCAGCGCTTCGGTCGAGATCGTGATCGTATCCTCGTCCGGTGCGGGCACGCTCTTCCGATGCACGTTCAATCCCTGGCCCATGCTCTCCCCGTCCGAACCCCAGACCCGACCGATCTCGGCCGGCGTGATCCGATACCGGGGGACGTACGCTCCGTAGCTCACGATTCCTGCGTCCATGCGTTTCCCTTCCGATCCTACAGTTCCTCGAGACGTTCCAGTACGGCGGGGGCGGAGAGCCCGGTGACGAGCAACGGGATGTTCTCCACCTCCGAGAGGCGCACGGCGAGCGCGTCGACCCGGCCGGGGTTCGCGAACACGACCGCCGCCGGCTTGAGCGGGTGGGCCCGGATCGCGACCATCGGCGACCGACCGTACTTGACGTTGGAGAAGATCAGCGCCCGCTGGGTCGTCCAGCCGTAGACCTCGACGAAGTGCGAGGCATCGATCGAGAGGATCGCCCGCGGTGCGTCGAGGATCGTGAAGCCGTGGATGTCCCGGTGGAGGTCGACGCGGCTCGCCGAGCGGGCATCCAGCCGGTCGGCGAACGACTTGAGCGGGATGGCGACCGCGAACTCGCGCATCCCGAGGATCCCGTCGGAATGGGCGTGACCGCCGAGGCGTTGGCCGACCTTGCCGCCGTGGTCGAGGTCGACCGCGATCAGCGCATCGACGTAGCGCCGGATAAATCCGGCGCCCGGGCTCACCCGGCGCTCGGACTCGTAGTCGCTGATGACCGACGGCACCGTCTGCAGGTGCTTCGCCAGGTCGCGCTGCGAGATCCCGAAGTCCTCGCGCCACTTGCGCAACGTCCGGCCGGGGTGCGGCGACAGCACGACCTCCCCGGCCATCTTCTCGCGGATCTCGGCTTCCACGAGGCGGGCCGAGGTGGCCCGCGGTATAAATCGCTAGCCGTCGTGTCGGTGGTCCGGCTCGACAAGTGCCGATGGCCCCGGCGTTCGTCGAGAGTGGACCGGGCGAGAATCTCCGAACGGGAGCCCCTCCCGTCCCTTTGAACTCGCGACCTCTACCTTGCCAAGGTAGCGATCTTCCGCTGATCTACCGGCCCACGCCGGCCGCCGAGGGACGTTCGAGGATAAGCCTTCTCGTGCGGCCGGCGCGCCGCGACGCGTACGCTCCAGACAAACGCTTATGGACCCGGCCCCACTGCGCGGGCCGATGGCGGAGGACTCCTCGGCCGGGGAGCCGATCGACCTGCTCGTCAAGAGTACCCGGGACCTGCTGCGGCCCGAGGAACTCGTTCGGGAGGCGACGCGGGATATCGTCAAGGACGAGATCCGCCGGCACCTCGAGAAGACCCTCAAAGAGGACCCCCAGCTCGAGGCCGACCTGAAGGAGGCCGTCGGGGACCTCCTCAAGGCCCGCGCGTCGGAGTACGCCGCGCTCGTTCGGGTCGGCACCGCGACGGCCCGGCTCGGTCTCCACGCGCTTCCGCCCGAGGTCCGGCGGGCCCTGACGAAGAACCTCGTGGACCTGGTCACGAAGGAGCTGGGCCAGATCGTCGAGAGGTCGCTCTAGGAATGACGCTGGCGCCGGACCAGGTCCGGATCTACGAGATCAAGCGCGTCGACGTCGAAGGCGCGATCGTCATCGACGGGTTTCCCTCGGTCGGTCTCGTCAGCTCGATCGTCGCGAACTATCTCATCGACACGCTCGAGATGCAGCAGATCGGGATCGTGGAGTCGCCCGCGTTCCCGACCGTGAGCCTGATCCGCAACGGCGACCCCCAGCATCCGGTGCGGATCTACGCGGGGCGCCCGCCCGCCGACCGCGCCGGTCGGGGGGCCGACAAGATCGTCGCGTTCGTCTCGGAATTCCATCCCGCTCCGACGGTCATCCATCCGCTCGCGACCGCGATCCTCGACTGGGTCCAGGAGCAGCGGTGCGCGTTGCTCGTCTCGCCCGAGGGCCTCGTGGTCGAGGCCGGCGCCCACCCCGCCGGGGCGCGGGCCGGCCGGGGGCCCCGGCTCAACGACGTCAAGGTCTACGGCGTCGCGAGCACGCGCAAGGCGCGCGAGCTCTACATCGAGCCGAACATGACGCCGTTCGCCGAGGG
>JASHUL010000010.1 GCA_030039995.1 Thermoplasmata archaeon | reverse complement strand
GATCCGCGGGACCGACGCGGTGGCCCCCGATACGGACCGGAGGTTCGGAATGAAATGGCCGAAGCGCCGGACGACCCCCCGGTCGTGTCGATCCCGGAACGCCTCGACCGCCGGCTCCGGTTGGGGCCGTTCGCCTCGGCGCGGGAGGCGCTCCGCTTCGTCACCTACGCCGCGGCCGGCGCCGTGGTCGCCCCGGTCACTGGGGCGTACGTCTGGCTCGCGATCGTCCTCGTCGGTTTCGCCGTCATCGTCGTGCGCGCCGACGGCCAGTCGATGGACGAACGGGCGCTCGCGTTCGTTCGTTGGGGTCTGCGCGAGGCGGCCGGGAGCCCGAAGCGGATGACGTTCGGCGCCCCCCACGCCGTTCGCCAGGGGCTCCTCCACGTCGCGGGTCGCCCGGTCGCGGTCGTGTGCACGGACGGCACGCCCGTTGCCTACCTGCCGCCGGTCGAGCTCGGCCATCGGTTCGAACGGTTCCGGACCCTGCTTCGCTCGCTCGAGGGGACGCTCCTCTTCCTCGTCTCGGCCGCGCCGATGTCGGCCGCCCGGGTGCGTCCGCCCCCGCGATCGGCCCCCGACGAGGAGTCCCGAGCCCGCGCCGGGTACACGGAGCTCGTCGAGACCCTCTGCCGACGGCGACAGGTGCGCCGCGTCTACCTGGCGCTCGGCGCAGAACGGATGGGAATGGCCGGCCTCGCGGAGCTCGAGCTCCGGGTGGCGTCGCTCCTCGAGCGGCTCACCGAACTTGGGCTCCACCCCGCCCGACTGCGCGGAGGCGCCCTGCTCGAGGCCGGACGGCGGTGGGGTTGGGCGTGAGCGGGCGTCGCCGCCCGGCCCGGGTGCCGCGCTTTTCGGTTCCGATCGAGTTCGACACCTTCCGGGTCGGCGTGGCCCTCGCGATCGTGGTCGGAGCCCTGAGCCTGGCGGCGCCGTCCCTCGACGCGCTGGTCCTCGCCCTTGTGGCCCTCGCGAGCGCCGGTTGGGCGGCCTCGCACGTTCGAGGGCGCCCCTTCCGGGGCACCGCGGGGAGCGCCGCGTCGGTTGCCGCGTTCTGTGCCGCCGGAACGGGGGCTGCGGTCTACTTCCTCGCGCCGTACCCGTGGGTGGTCGTCCGCGGTCTGCTGCTGGCCCTCGGATTCCTTCCGCTCTGGTGGGCCGAGCGTCGAACGACGTGGCCCGTGGCCGGCCGTGCCGAGGCGAACCCGTGACGACCCCACCCGGGACGGGCTCGGAACGCGAGGCGGCGACGTGGCGGTCCGGCCGCCGGGGCTACGAGGCCCCGGTCGTGCTCCGCCAGTTCCCTCCCGAGGTCCCGTTCGGATTCGTCGGCCGGCTCCTACCGACCACCGAACCGGTCGAGCTCGCGGTGGAGCTTCATCGCTACACGTCCGAACGGGCGCTGAGCATCCTCCAGGGGGCGCGCGCCGTCGCCGAGGCCGAGCTCGCGAGCGGGGACGCCGGTGGCCGGACCTCGGAATTGGAAGTGGAGCGGGAGAGCGCCGCGGAGTTCGGTCGCGCGATCGCCCGACGGACCCAGGAGCTCTGGAGGGTCGGGGTTCGGTTCGTAGCCCTCGGCGCGTCGCGGCCCCGGGTCGAGGGCGTCCGAGCGCGGCTCGTCGAGCGGCTGAGCGCCCTCGGGTTCCGTGCGCGGATCCCCCGGTACGAGGTCGCGACCGCCCTCGCCGCGCCGGATTTCTCGGGCGCCGAGCCCCGGCCGAGCGGCTACTGGCAGACGTTGCCGACCGACGGGGTCGCCGCGCTGTATCCGTTCGGCGACGAGAGCGTGGTCGAGCCCGGTGGGATCCTGGTCGGTCTCGCGCTCGCGGACGCGAGCCCGGTGTTCCTCGACCGGTGGCGCCATCCGAGCTATTCGTGGGGCTTGTTCGGGACGACGGGCGCGGGGAAGTCGTTCGCGGCCGCGCTGTACGCCACGCGCTCGCGCTGGATGCGGCCCGGGCTCGAGATCACCGTGCTCGACCCCCTCGGGGAGTTCGGGGCCTGGACCCGCTCGCTCGGGGGCGAGGTGGTCGAGGTCGCCGAAGGCGGCCACGGACGGCTGAATCCGCTCGACCCAGTGACGACCGGCGGCGACCGACGTGAGAAGGCGGCCCGCGTCGGGTCGATGCTGCGCGCGCTCTTCCCCAGCCTCTCGGACGAGGAGGCGGTCGGCCTCGACACCGCCGTCAGTCGGCTGTACGAGCACGGCCCCGAGGTCCCCACGTTCGACGACCTCCTCCGCGAGGTCGAACGGGACGCCCACGCTCCGACGCGGCTCGGCTCGCTGCTCGAGGTGTTCCGATCGGGGTCGCTCCGGTGCGTGAACGGGCCGACAAACCTCGCGCCGGGCGCCGGTCCCGTGTCGGTCGATTTCCGGGGGGTCGCGGAAGACCACCTCGCCTTCCATCTCTCCTACCTGCTCGACTGGGCGTACGGACGACTCCGCTCCCGGCCGGGGGAGAAACTGCTGCTGATCGACGAGGCCCACCTCCTCGTCCGCTCCCGAGCGACCGCGGAGTTCCTCGACCGGGTCGTCCGCCACGTCCGGCACTTCGGCGCGGGGATCCTCCT
>JASHUL010000154.1 GCA_030039995.1 Thermoplasmata archaeon | reverse complement strand
GAGGCGGCCCGGCTGTTCGAGACGGAGGCGTTCCTCGAGCCGTTCCACGCCGAGCGGGAAGCGATCCGCGGCACCTACAACCCCGAGTACTTCTGCTACACGCTCGGCAAGCTCGCGATCCTGGACGTTCGCTCCAAGTACCTCGGACCTCGCTTCGGGTCGTCCCTGCGGCGGTTCCACGATTCGTTGCTCGCCTTCGGTACGCCACCGATCGGTCTCTTGGACCCGTTGCTCTCGGGAGCGTGACGCCCGCGGGGACCCTCCGGCGCCGACAGTTCCATTAGCCCCGGGACCGCTCCCCCGTTCGATGGGTGCGTCGTTCTGCGTCAAGTGCGGACAACCTCTCCCGGCCGGCGCCCAGTTCTGTTCGAGCTGCGGGACGCCGGTCCCGGCGACGGCGGGCGGACCGGGCCCGGCCGGCCCGACCTCGGGCGGGCCCGTGGCACCGTCGATGGACCCGACCGTCGCTCCCTCCGGACTCCCGCTCGCCGACCAGCTCGGGCTCCACGGCGGCCGCCAATTCCTCCTCCAACACCTCCTCGTGGGAAGCAAGCACAGTTACCGCGTGCTCGACGGGGCGAAGCGCCATCTCTGCACCTTCGGGGAGGACTGGCCCGCGGAGCGGGCGCAAGCGCTCGGCCGGTTCTTCCACCCCTCGACGCTGCCGCCCGGGGTCCACGTACGGTTCAACGTGGGCCCGCCCGAGGTCACCTGGTATTGGGCGATCGACGACTTCGCCGGTCAGGTCCGCGGCACCGTGGCGTTCGAGCAGCGCGGCCGCCACGGACAGGCGACCGTCTCGGATACCGCGGGCGCCCCCTCGTTCGTCGTTCGGGTCTCGCCGTCCGGGCTGACCGGCCTCGAGGCGAGCGTGGTGCGCCCGGACGGCGGGCCGCTCTTCGAAGCCCGAGGGAGCCTCATGCACCACAACTTCTCGGTCCATGACGCCCAGGGGACCGAGGTCGCGAAGGTCCACGAGGCGTGGGCCTCGGTCCGCGACACGTTCGTCGTCGACCTCGTCGGCGCGGCCGACCCTCTCGGGGTGCTGATGCTCGCGGTCGTGATCGACCGTTTGAAGGGCAACTGAACGTTCCGCACCTCCGCGCGGCCGGTGGGCAGGTCTATATTCCGAATCCGATTCCCGAGCGAAAGTATGGCCGGGGACGAGACGAAGGCGATCGTGGCCGGGTTGCGCCGCTCGGCGCTCCTCTCGGGACTCAAGGACCGCGAACTGAAGCGGCTCGCCCAACTCGCGAAGCTGCGGACGATCGGGAAGGATTCGGTCGTCGTGAAGCGCGGTGAGAAGGGCATCGGGTTCTACGTGATCCTCTCGGGCGCCGCCCACGTCCGCAAGGGGTCGACGACCGTCGCCCGACTCGGGCCGGGGGACTTCTTCGGCGAGCTCGCACTCTTCGACGACCGGCCACGATCGGCCGACGTGGTCACGGCGGAGCCGACGACCGTGGTCGTGCTCTCCCGATGGGAGTTCTGGGGCTTCGCCTCGGAGCGTCCGGAGATCCTGCGCACCATCCTCGCGGAGATGGCCCGTCGGCTCGCCCAGACCGGCCAGGTCCCCGAGCACTGAGCGCCGCGGCCGTTCACGGCCGAGGCGCCGCCGCCTCCGCGAGGCGTCGGTCGAACCACGCCGGGAAGGTGTGCATCCGCACCATCACGTTCGACTCCTCCGCGACGACCCCTTCGAGCCCCGCGACGTGCCGGTCGAGCTCCTCGAGATGGGCCGCCGACGGCGGCAGGACGATGAACGCGCGCGGGGTCGGGGCGGGCGCGTCACCGGGGTCACTGCCCACGAACTCGAGCACGAGCGGGTAGCGGGCCCGGATCCCTTGGAGGAGGGCTGTCGGCGACCGGCCGGGGGCGAGGGTGACGAGGAGCGAGACGAGCGGGGAGCTCACGGCGCGGAAGTCGAAGACCGGGACGAACCACGCGGCGCGGTCGTCGATCAGTTCGCCGTAGCGCCGCGTCATCGTCCGGGCCGAGATCCCGGCGCGCGCGGCGATCGCCCCAAGGGTCGCCCGGGGGGCGCGGCGGAGCGCGCGGAGGATCCGCACGTCGAGCGGGGTGAGCTTGCGCCGCGGCTCGACGACGGGCCACGGGTCCGGCGGGGTCACCTCGCGGACGCCCTCGAATCCCCGCAGGAGCTCGCGGACCCTCTCGAACTCGGACGCGTCGGAGACGACTCCCGAGAACGTCACCCACTCGCCGAGGAACTCCATGCCCGAGACCGCGCCGTCGAGGAGACCGAATCGTGAAAGGAGCCCGAGCTTGGCGCTGGGTCGGTCGACCCGCACGCTGTAGAACGCTCCGACGGCGCCGAACAGCGCCGGGTTCAGCCACACGTCGTAGCGCAACAGGAACCCGGCGTCACTCCACGCTTTCAGCCGACGGGCGACCCGCGCCCGGCCGACCCGGAGCCGGCGCGCGATGCGGGTCGGGTTGAGCCGCGGGTCGATCCCGGGCAACGAGATCGCCCAGCCGCCGGACATCTCCTGGAAGATGGCGAGGTCGAGCGGCTCGGGCTGCAGGGTCGCCGGGCTCACGCTCCGTCGAGACCCCCCTCGCGAGATGAGGGTTCCGACTTGGACGGCCCGGCCGCAAGATTCGGACGCACCGAGCCCCTCCGAGTCGGATTTCGACGGTCGCCCCGAGCTCGGGTTTGATACTCCGCTCGTGTTTCCTCGGTCGATGACCGCCGTCGCGAACCCCGCCGTCGCCGCCCCCGACGCGACTCCCCCCCGCGAGGCCGCGTCGAAACTCTCCGCGCGCCGCGGCGCGGCGATCCTCATCCTCCTCGCGGCGGCCGCCCTGATGGTGAACTACGTCGAGACGATGCTCGTCCCGGCGCTCCCGACCCTCGTCGCGTTCTTCGACGGGGTTCCCTACACGACCATCGCCTGGGTCGTCTCCGCCTACCTCTTGGTCGGCGTGTCGACGACCCCGCTCTTCGCGAAGCTCGGCGACATCTACGGAAAGAAGCGGATCCTCCTGGTCGTCCTCACGATCTACTCGGTCGCGGTCGCGCTGACGGGCTTCACGCCGCAGATCGCGGCCGCCGCCGGCCTCTCCCGCTTCGACGCCGTCTACCTCCTGATCGCCGTCCGGGGCCTCCAGGGCGTCGGGCTCGCGATGTTCCCGCTCGCCTTCGCGATGGTCGGTGAGGAGCTGCCGCCGGCGCAGGTCGGTCAGGCGCAGGGCCTGATCGCGGCGATGTTCGCGATCGGAGCGGCGCTCGGGCTGTTCGGGGGCGCGTGGGTGATCCAAACGTACGGCTGGCAGGTCGCCTACCACCTCGTGATCCCGTTCGCCGCGGTGATCCTCGCGACCACGGTCGTCACGCTCCCGGAGTCGCGCCACCGGCTCGCCGTCCGCCTCGACGTTCCCGGGGCCGCGTTCCTCGGCGCCGCGCTCGCGACGTTCCTGGTCGGGCTCTCCCAAGGACCGGCCTGGGGCTGGGGGTCCGTGGCCGCGGTCCGGCTCGGGGCGCTGCCGATCGGGGTGCCCGAGCTGTTCGCGGTCTCCGCGGTCCTCGCCGTCCTGTTCTACTGGCGCGAGCGGACCGCGGCGGACCCGATGATCCACCTGGAACGGTTCCGGGAACGCAACCTGGCGATCAGCTACTTCACCGCGCTCCTGGTCGGGGTCAGCATCTTCCTCGGTTTCGTCGGGCTCACGATCCTGGTCGAGACACCGATCGTCGGGCTCGGACGCTCCGTGTTCGAGTTCGGCGTGCTCAGTCTCCCGACCACGATGTCGATGCTCGTCGCGGCCCCGTTCGTCGGTCGGGCGATCTCTCGCTTCGGCCCGAAGCCGGTGATGATGCTCGGCTCCGCGCTCGCGACCGTCGGCTTCCTCCTCACCCTCCTCTTCGGCCACACGTACGTCGAGCTGCTCGTCACCCCGATCCCCGTCTTCGTCGGCCTGGTCGCGATGATCATCGCGGTGACGAACATGGTCGTCCTCTCCTCCCGTCGGGGCGAGACGGGCATCCAGACCGGGATGGCCGAGATGTTCCAGGACCTCGGCGCGAGCATCGGACCCGTCCTCGTCGCGACGATCCTCGCGAGCTTCACCGCCGTCTTCGCCACCGGGGTCGTCGGGCCGAACGGCCCGGTCACGGTCGTCCTGCCGACGATGGCGGCGTTCCACGGGATCTTCGCCGCCGGGGCGGTGCTGGCGCTCACGTGCGGGGTCCTCGCGACCTTCCTGCGGAACTACCGGTTCGCGGAGAACGGGGAGCGGAGCGACACGACCGCGGTCGTCGCCGGCGGGACCGCGAGCCCGTCCGCCACCGGCGGGGCCGCCCCCGCCGCGCCGACGGACTGAACGCTCAGCGCAGGATCTCGACCGTGATCACCCAGGCTTCGATGAGCGCGACCAGGAAGCTGAGGAGCGTCGCGGGCAGGAACCAGTAGAGCGCCCAGGGGTTGCCGAGCGCGAGGGACACCCCTCCGAGCACCATCAACGCCGGCGGAAGCTGGATCTCGACCGTGTGCTGGAAGAGGAGCCGGCGTATCTTCACCTCGGCGCCTTTCCAGTTGTTCACCTCGATGATGTCGAGCGTCAGCAGGAGCAGGACCGCGACGACCAGGACGCTCGCTCCGGCGTCCGCGCCGGTGAGGCCGGGAACGAGCAGGATCGAGACGACCGCGAGGATCCCGAGCAGGACGAGCAGCGCCTGGAACGCCCGACGGGCGATCATCGGGAGCCCGAGGATCCGCTGGAGGTTGATCGAGATGCCGACGAAGATCAACCCCGCGAGCGCCGCGGCCGCCCCGACCTCGGCGCTGAAGAAACTGTCCCAGGTCACGCGAGGTCACCGCTTTTCGAGCTTGCCGGTCCGGCCGAGCGACACTTCCGGCCGTCCCTTGTAGTCCTTGACCCACCCTTCCACGATCCGCACCGAGTCGCCTTCCCCCACGAGGTCGACCTCCCGGCCCCAGAGCACGAGGGTGATCTCCCCGGTCCCGTCGCGCAGCGTTCCTCGTCGGACTCGGGTCGTGGCGCCCGTCCGCTGCTCGACATCTCGGGCCGCCTCGAGGTGAGCGACCGTCGCTTCGAAGGTGGCGACCCGTCCCGGGCGCAGGTCCGAGATGAACGTTTTCGGGGGGGCTCCGACCGTCATCGATGCGCGCCAACTCCCCCGGTCACAAGATGCTTCGCACCCGCGAAGGGAGCCCAACGGCGGGGGATCAGACGCCGGGGTTACAGGTCGCGCAAGAGCCGCTCGACGTCGTCCGCGACGCGATGCAGCTCCTGAGCTGCCTTGCGGGCGCCGCGTCGCGCGGTACCGGTCGGGTCCTTCGCGGCCTTCCGGGCCTCGGACGACACCTGCCGCGACAACCGCTCGGCCGACCGGCCGAGGTCCTTCGCCGCGCGCCGGACCTCCGCGAGGGCCTCCTCGAACGTGACGCGACCGGAACCGCGGCCGGGGCTCGCTCCCATCGCGTTAAAGCCACAGGCAGGGCACGTCGGGCTTCCGGCCGGGATCTCGCGGCCGCACTGAGCGCAGTACATTCTCGGCCCCGGATAAACGAGGGCGCGGGCGTACATCAGCCCGACGGACCGGCGTGACCGGAGGGTCGCTCGGCCGCTACGATACGGGGGACCCCGGGCGCCCCGCGCCCGGGGTGGGTTGGGGAGGCGGGCTTACGCGACGGCGACCTTGACCTCGTCGGCCGACGGGGTCGGGGTCACCTTCGGCAGCTCGAGCTCGAGGACGCCGTTCTCGACCTTCGCCTTCGCGTCGGTCCCGACGACGGGCTCGGGCATCTCGAGGTGGCGATAGAAGCCCGAGTACGTCCGCTCCCGGTGGACGTAGTCCTTCTTCTTCTCCTCGGACTCCTGCGCGTTCTCGCCTCGGATCTCCACGTCCGTTCCCCGGACGCGGATATCGAGCTGCTCCTTCGGGATCCCGGGGACATCGGCGACGATGCGGTACGCGGTGCCGGTGTCGGTGACGTCGACGCGCGGGGCCCGCAGGTAGCGGGGTGCGTCCGTCGCCTCGCTGGGCGGGAACAGCGCCGCGAACGGCTCGAGGCCGAACGTGCGGAAGAACTCCGCGCGGGACTGAGCCAGGGCGAGGTCGATGTCGGTCCAGGGGTCGTTGGCGGTCTCCACTTTCTTGATCTCTACGGTCATCGGTTCACCTCAGGGGTATACCGTAAGTGTAAGTTTGCATTACTATATAATATAAACCATTCACCCGGGCGAGACCAACGTGGAGGTACCGTGGCCTGGGGCGTCGAGCCTCGTCCTCGAACGACTCGACACCGCCGTCGGGATCGTGCGCCCGGGGACCCCGCCCGGCGCGAACGACGAACGTAGGGCGTCCGACGAGCGACGGGCCCGAGGGGGGCGTGTCGACCGGCTATCGCAGCCGACGAGAGTAGCTGGGGGGCGCGCTGTACGTGTTCCCCCGGGAGGCGGCACCCCCCGGCGAACGCCAGGAGTGGGGAACCGGGGCGGCTCCTCGGCCGCCCTCACCGACCCGCACCCGGCGAGCACGGGGGGCCGGACGGGGACGGACGGTCCGGTAGATCCCGACCGCCAGGACTCCCGCGACCACGACCCCGACGCCCGTGATGGCGACCATCTCCCCGGTGAGGAGAGAGGTCTGGGTCGGCGGAGGGGGGCCCGTGGTGGACGACGGCGCGCTCGTGAAGTTCACCGAGATCGCCGAGGTGGAGCTCGGAAGGACGAACGTCCCCTCGGAGACGCTCGCGTTGAAGCCCGACGCGGCGCCGAGGGAGTAGCGGTACGTTCCGTTCTCCAGTACGAAGCCGATCGTCGTGCCCGACGAGTTGAGGAGCTGCGACTCGGGTCCGGTCACCGAGACCCACCAAGCGACTCCGGAACCGAGCCCGTGCTCGTTGAACCGGATCGAGCATCCGCCGGGGAGGCAGCCTCCCGGCGCCCCGGGCGCCACCACCACTCCGACCAGTACGACGCCCGGCTCGGGGGTCGTGACGGAGTAGTGGATCAACGAGAACCGAGAGCCCTCGACGGTGACGTTCGCCACCGTCGCCCCGACCGGAAGGTCGTCGAGGACGGCGCCTCCCGAGGCGTTCGTCGGCCCGAGGGTGACCGACGGATACTCGGTGGGTGACTCGAAGTTCACCGGCACGACGACCCCGGGGGCCGGGGTCCCGTTGGAGTACGTCGC
>JASHUL010000009.1 GCA_030039995.1 Thermoplasmata archaeon | reverse complement strand
GGTCAGCTCCTGCTTCTGCGGGCCCGAGAGCCGGGCGAGAGCGTCTCCGAGCTCCGAGGCGCCGAGCACGCGACCCCCAGGCGCCGCGACCGCGATCGGTACCGTTCGCTCCTTCCGGGGCGGGGCGGCGGACTTCCGCCCAAAGAGGCGGCGCAACCACGCGATGAACCGGGCGAACGCCGCGCGGATCCGCGCTCCGAAGGAGAGCCGGGCCGGCCGGTTCCACGAGGCGCTCGGAAGGAGGAGCGCCGCGGAAACGTCCTCGACGAGGTCCGTGGGCAGCTGGGACCAGTCGATCGAGCGGGATCGGCGCAGGCGTTCCTCCAGCGCGGCGATCCGCTCCTGAACCTCCGCGTCGCTCCGTCGCGAGACGAGGTCGAGCTCGGCCCGACGTCGGTCGTACTCCTCGTCGACCCGTCGCGCCCGCCGCTCGGCCTGTCGCCGCAGTCGGTCGCGCAGGCGGGCGAGGCGGTCGGCGAGCGCCGCGTCGTGTCCGGCCGTGTCGCGCAGGAGTCGTCGCGCCCCCTCGAGGCCCTCCTCCGCGAGCGCGCGGATCAGCGCTGCGCGGTCGACCGCGTCGAGGAGGTCGTCCGAGACGACGTCGTCGACGTACCGCGCGCAGTCCGGCAGCTCGACCGCGTCGCTAGAGGGGGGCGTCGTCGTCGTCCTCGTCCTTGCAGGTGAAGAGCGAGTACTCCTCGAGGATCCCGAAGACGTTCGCGGCGACGTCCAGCGGCGGGACCTTCGTCGCCGGGCGTTCCCGCTCGGTGACGTACTGCGAGAACATGCGGAACTTCGGGAAGATCGAGGCGTCGGTCGCGGCCTGGGCGCGCAGCTGGCCGTCGTCCTTGAGCCGACGGCCCTCGCCGACCAGCGCCTGGGCGTCGGCCGCGTTCTCGCGCAGCACGCTCCGGAAGAAGCGACACCAGTAGACGCCCGCGCTCCGCTTGAGCGACGGGTCGAGGTACTGCGCGATGAAGTCGGCGACGCGCTTCTCGTTCTGCCGGAACGAGTCCCCGCTGCGCGCCCGGATCCGCCCGCGCATCGCGTGGAGCAGCCCGGCCCTGAGGTCGGCGCTGGTCGGGACGGCGTGGCCCGCGAGCACGCCGATCGCGGCCGTGCGCGCGGCGACGTCGAGGAGGGTGCGGTTCGAGCCGACCTCGCCGATGTCGGGATTGTCCTCGCTCATCCTCAGGCGCCATGCCTCGATGACGCGAACGCCCGCGTCCGTGAGGACCTCGGGGACGTACTCGATCGGGTCGTGGCTCTTTCCGAGCGCCACGATCCGCCGGTTGTCGGCGTGCCGCTCGTTGTAGCCGACGTGCAGGCTCGTCAGGCGGTCGGAGAGCGGGTCGTTGATGTTGTCGAGGTCGGAGAGGTTGGACGTGCAGACCGCGACGAACAACCCGGGGAAACTCTCGCGCGACTTGGAGGGGGTTACGGTACCCTCCTGCAGCGCCTGGAGGAGGACGTTCTGCGTCCCAAGCGGCAGCTTGCCGATCTCGTCGACGAGCAGGAACCCGCGGTTCGCCTGGAGCAGCTTCCCCGGCTCGAGCACGAGCGGGCTCATCGGGTCGCCGACCTCCTCGAGCTTCCGCAGGTTGATGTTCCCGGTCAGATGGTCGGGAAACACCTCGGAGCTCCCCTGCAACCGGGCGTATCCGAACCCCTCCCGCAGGACCACGTAGGTCGCGGGGACCTTCGCGGGGTCGACCGTGGCGGGGTCGAAACGGGTCGCGTCCCCGTCGGGGGCAAAGCGTCGCTCACAGATCGGACAGCACGGGAACTGCGCCGCGACGGTCGGATCCACGACGCTGAGCGGGTGGTCGAGGACGGGGCAACCGTCGACGGCCCAGACGCCCTTCGGGAACAGGTTCCAGAGGTCCTTCGCGAGACTGGTCTTGCCGGCGCCCGACGGGCCGAAGAACAGCACGTGCGCTCCCGAGACCAGGGCGGCGATCAGGTCCTCGTAGGTCTCCTCGGGCAGGACCGTGCGCGGGAACAGCGCCCGCACGGCGTCCGGCCGGGCGAGACCCTGCTGGCGGAACGCCTCGAGCGCGCGGAGGATCTCGTCGCGGAACCGCTCGGCCGGGGTCGCGACCGCGACGTGCGCGGCCTTCAACTGGGCCGCCGTGCCCCGGGTGCCGGGCGCGGGCGGTGAGGACCCCGACGCGGCCACGGCGCGCGGAATTGGGTTCGGAATATGTAGTTTGCCGCGCCCGAAACTCTCTCGGACGACGTGCCCGCGTCCCGGCGGGTTCCGCCCTCGAAAATCCGAGGGCTACGGTTAAGTAGGGTACCCCGCTCCGCGCCCCACCCCGATGGCCGACAAGGACTCTCCGGCGAAGAAGACCACGCTCGCGCGCACGGTCAAGGACAAGTGGCGCTCGAAGCACTGGTTCAAGGTCCGAGCCCCGGGTCTCTTCCAACACGTCGAGCTGGGGGAGACGGTCGCGACCGAGCCCGAACAGGTCGTCGGTCGCACGCTGGAGGCGACCCTGCCCGAGCTCTCCGGCAGCGCCGACACGGGGAAGGCGCACATCAAGCTCCGCTTCCGCATCGAACGACTGGGGGGCGATGGGGTCGCCGAGGCGCGGTTCATCGGTCACGAGCTCACCTCCGACTACGTTCGCCGGCTCGCCCGCCGCAAGCGCTCGAAGATCGACCTCGCGCTCACCGTCGCGACGAAGGACGGGGTCCAGGTCGTGCTGAAGCCGGTCGCCGTCGGAGAGCAGCGACTCCAGACGCGCCTGCGCGCCGAGCTACGTCACCAGATGGTCACGATCCTGACCGAGGAGGCGGCGAAGCGTACCTCCGCCGAGTTCGTCCGCGAGATGCTCCAGGGCGAGCTCTCGAAGGTTCTCGCCCACGGGCTGAAGACCCTCTACCCGCTGAAGAAGATCGAGATCCGCCGCTCGGAGGTGCTCGGCACGATCGCCGACGACGTCCCGATGGCGGAGCCGAGCGCGATCCCCGAGAGCCCGGTGGCCCCCGAGACCGAGGGGCCGGTCGCTCCGAGCGGCGACGTGACCGCCGCGTAGGGCGCGAGGGCTCGGGATGGGGCGCCCGTTCCCTGTCGGAGTGGCTCAGCCCGGTAGAGCACGGGACTCATAGCGGGGCGCGCGGCGCGCCCCGGGAGAGATCCTGGGGTCGGGGGTTCAAATCCCCCCTCCGACACTCTGGATTTGAACCCCCGGGGGGTTCGAATCCTGCGAGGACGCCGCGAAGCGCGCTCTGCGGTCTCTCGCCGCCCGACTCGACGGCTACCCCTTCTGACCTGTGCTCCGTTCGAGCAATCCGTGTGAAGTGGCACCGAGAGCAGATACGATCCTCAGGCCGGGGCCTGGTCCATAAATCTCAACAGTTTCTCGAAACTTCGAAGCAGAGCTCGGATCTCGTCGGGCTCGAGCGAGGATACGAATCGGGCGACAATCTCCCGGTGTCGCTTCCTTGCCACCGCAAACAGCTTGTGGCCGGCAGGAGTCAACTCGACATTGACGACCCTTCGGTCCGAGGAGTCTCTCACCCTCCGGACCAGCCCCTTCCCTTCCATTACGTCGATGATCGCGGTGACCGCGGCCTTCGTGACGAGGTTTTCGTCGCTCAGCCGGACCATCGGAGTCGGGCCCGAGTCCGAGAGCTGCTCGAGCACTGCGAACTCGGTCAGTCTCAAGTCGATCTTCCCGAAGGCCTTCTCGAAGTAGTGGGGCAGTCTCCGGCTGGCCAGGTTCATGGCACGAAAGACCACCGCGGGGCTGGGGGCCGGCTCTCGCATCGGCGCCCTGCCCCCGGGGGATGAGCCTTCGGATCGGCGGGTTCGCATCGTGACGCCTCTCGATGGACTGTCGGTCCACCCCTTCCAGGCAGCCGACCCTTAAGGCCATTGCTGTATGGTAAGTCATTAAGTAGTTCACTACTTTACCATATTCGTATGCGCCTCGGAACCTCGGGCATGGACGGTGTCGCGCGGCCGACCACGTCCGGTGCGCTCGAGGCACGAGGTGGCGGCGACGGAATTGAAACTCGACACGACATCGTTGGCGCGCGGGGTTGCTTCGACCAGCACGGTCGCCTCGTGTGTGTCGGACCGGTCGCCGCCGGTGGGTGGGGCACACCGTGAGGGCCATCGTCCAAGACCGATACGGGCACGCCGACTCGCTGAGGCTCGTGGACGTGGAGATGCCGGTTCCGGACGCGACCGACGTGCTCCTCCGAGTGCGTTCCGCGTCGGTGAACAGTCTCGACTGGCGTATCATGTCGGGCCGACCGTTCATCGGTCGCTTCCTTGGGTTCGGCCTGACGCGGCCCAAGCGAAGGATCCGCGGGGTCGACGTGGCGGGCGAGGTCGTTGCGGTGCGGAAGTCGGACTCGCGGTTCAAGGTGGGCGACGCCGTGTACGGCCTCGGCAGCGGGTCGTTTGCGGAGTACGTGGCAGCGGACGAACGCGAGCTCTCGAAGAAGCCGGACAGCGTCTCCTTCGACGACGCGGCCACTCTCGGAATCGCCGCGTCTACGGCCCTGCAGGCACTACGAGATCGGGGACATGTTCGGCCCGGCCAGTCGGTTGCCATCACCGGGGCGGGCAGCGGCGTCGGAACGTTCGCCGTGCAGCTCGCCAAGTGGATGGGGGCTCGGGTGACCGGGGTCACGCGGTCCGCGAACGTCGAGTGGCTGCGTTCGGTCGGGGCCGATGTGGTCGTGGACTACGACCAGGCGGACTTCACTCGCGGACCCGATCGCTTCGACGTCATCGTCGACATTTCGGGTCTGAATGGGATGGGGGCCCTGCTGCGTATCCTGAAGCCGGGAGGTACTTTGGTGTGTGTCGGAGGCCGGGGCAGCTTCGGTCGGTTCGTAAAGGCCGGACTTCGTCGCCGACTGCTTCGTCAGCCGACCTGGGGTCTCTTGGCGAAGCCCAACGTGGAGGACATGGCGCAGCTGGGCAGTCTCGTGGTCCAAGGAAGCTTGAAACCCGCCGTTGACCGCGTCTACTCTCTTGCGGAAGCGCCGGAAGCGATGGCCCGAGCGGAGCTCCGGCAGGCGCGAGGGAAACTGGTGATCCACGTATCCTGAGCCACGCCCCGCGGCCGCGTGGTCCGCACGAGGCCCGCCTCCGCGGTCGAGTGAGAGTCGGACAGTGCTGCGGAGGGCCCACCGTCCGAAGCCTCTCTCCCCGTTGGTGCCCCACAACTCGTAGCTCGACCCACGGCGGGAAGCGGACGCACTATATCTACGACTTCTCGGCTTCGCCCGCCGCCGTCCGGGGCGATGCCGGCGCGACCCATGACGCCCGAGAGAGTCAATCGGAGATGGTTGTTCGAGCAGCGCGTGGACGGTCCCGTCGGCGACCACAACTTCCGGTGGACCGAAGCGGACGTGCCCTCGCCCGGGGAGGGGGAGATGTTGGTGCGGAACCTCTGGCTCGACATCGCTCCCACCCAGGTCCTTCCCCTCCTGGCGGCTCCCGAGGAGGGCGGGATGACGCCGGGCTCGCCGATGCCCGGATACGCGGCTTCCCAGGTCCTTGAGACGAGGAACCCCCGCTTCTCTCGCGGCGACGTGGTCTACGCGGCGTCCGCGTGGGAGGACTACTCCGTCATCGATGGTACGGGATACTGGGACGCCACCAAGGTACCGGCCGGAGTCTCCCCGGAGCTCGCCGTGGGAACGCTCGGGATCACCGGCATCGTCGCGTACTTCGGAGTCACCGAGGTCGCGCGGCCCCGTCCCGGCGAGACGTTCGTGGTGTCCGCCGCGGCCGGGGGCGTGGGGTCGGTGGCGGCCCAGGTCGCCAAGATCCTGGGTCTGCGGGTGATCGGTATCGCGGGCGGGAAGGCGAAGTGCGAGTGGCTGGTGAGCGAGGCCCACCTCGACGGAGCGATCGACCATCGAACGGAGGATGTCGCCGCGCGACTCGACGCGCTCTGCCCGCACGGGATCGACATCTACTTCGATAACGTCGGCGGAGAGGTCCTGGACCTCGCCCTGGGGCGCCTTCGGCCCAACGGGCGGGTCGTCCTCTGCGGCACGACCGCGCGGTACCGGCAGGCGACGCCGCCGCCCGGGCCGTCGAACTACTGGCAGCTGATCATGGTGAACGGACGGATGGAGGGGCTCCTCGGGAAGGACTATTTCGACCGTTTCCCCGAGGCGATGACGGCGCTCAAGAAGTGGCTGGACTCCGGGCAGCTGCGAGCGAAGGAGGACGTCGTGGTCGGGTTGGAAGGCGCGCCGCGGGCGCTCGGCCGTCTCTTCACCGGGGAGAACGTCGGAAAACAGCTCGTCAAGATCGCCGACCCGTCGCCCGGACTGGGGCGCTCGTGACCTAGCGGCGAACTTCGCCCGCGGGGTTCGGGAGCCTCTTCCCTCGGTGATACGACCGGCCGGCACCGGAGGGGGACCGAGCGGAATCCGGTGGGCTCGGTCCGGCGCTCCCGGACGCTTCCGACCCCCCGCTCCGACCTCCCGACGCGATCAGTGGGTGGTCTCCTCGCGGCCGGGTCCCCGATCGGCGATGTCGACGGACTTCGGCTTCCACAGCGCCGCGACGACCAGCGCCGCCGAGGGTACGGCGACCAGGTAGACCCAGAGGTCTCCGTAGGTGCCCGAGAGCACCGCGGGAGCCAGGCTGCGGGCGGGGTTCAACGAACTTCCGGTGAGGGGTCCGATCACGTACGTAGCGAGACCGACCGCGGCCGGGGGAAGATACAGGCGCCAGCGGCCACGACCTTCCCCGCGATCGGCGAGGAGAAAGACCGCCGCCACGAGCAGGGCCGTGAACGCCGCTTCTGCGACGAACGTCAGCCCGAGGTTGCCGTGGGCCGGCACGGTCGCCCCGAGGTGGCTCCCTCCACCGAGGGTCGAGAGCACGACCCCGCTCGCGACGAACGCCCCCGCGAACTGGGAGACCCAGTACGGAACGGCCTCCCTCCAGGCGATCCGGCCGCTGCCCGCAAGCGCCAGGGTGATCGCGGGATTGAGGTGCGCCCCGGAGATCCGGACGAAAAGAACGATCGGTATCGCCACCGCGAGAAACCACGCCGTGGCCATCGCCCACTGGGGAATGCCGCTGCGGTCGCCGGCCGCGACGATCGTGCCGGTCCCGATCCCCACGAGGAGGGCGGTTCCGACGAGCTCCGCGACGCACCGGTAGAGCAGTTGTCGCGGCACGCCGGTTCAGCGAGTCTCGGCGAGCGCGACGCGCCGGCGGTCGAGGAGAACGAGCTCCAAGCGGAGCCGCTCGACCCGATCCTGGATCTCCCGACGCACTTCTCGGAACCCGGCATCATCGAGCGCGCCGGGATCCGGAAGCGCCCAGTCCCGAACGTCCATCGTTTTGAGTCGTGCCGGACAGCTCGCGCTGTCCAGACAACCCATCGTGACGACCACTTGCGACGTGGTCATCATCGCGTCCGTCACCAACTGGGGCGGGTGGGGGGGTAGCTCGAGCCCGATCTCGCGGAGCATCGTCGCGGTTCTCGGAAGGGGCGCGGAGGCGGGCTGCGTTCCGGCGGAGGTCGCTCGCCAACCGCTCGCCGGGTTCGCGTTGAACATCGCTTCTGCCATGAGGGAGCGACCAGCGTTCTCGACGCACACGAACAGCACGGACTTCGTCGCCGTCGCCCCTCACCCCCCGGGTTTGACCGCGTGGATCTCCGCGGCGACCACGCCCAGGGAGGCCGGTCCCCGAAGCGACTCCGCCGCTGACTCCGGGACCTTGAGGTCGAGCCGGACGTCTCGGAAGCCGGCCCTCCTCAGGAGGGACCGGAGGGCACCCGCGTGGAGCGCGCCCGAGGAGCAGGACGCCCACCGCGAGGGGTCGGCTCGGTCCCCGGCGGAGATCGGACGCGTCGCGACGACGTCGGAGATCGCGAGCCGACCCCCCGGGCGGAGCACCCGAAACGCCTCGCGATAGACCGGCGCTTTCTCGGGAACGAGGTTGACGACGCAGTTGGAGATGACCACGTCCACCGAGTCGTCGGCGACCGGAAGGTGCTCGAGCTCCCCCAGTCGGAAGCTGACGTTCGCGTACCGTCCGCTCCGGGCGTTCTCCCGGGCCTTCGCGATCATCTCCGGGGTCATGTCGACCCCGATGACCCGACCCTCGGAACCGACCTTCTTCGCGGCCAGGAAACAGTCGATCCCCGCTCCGCTCCCGAGGTCGAGGACCACCTGACCCCGGCGGAGCCTCGCGGCCGCGGTCGGGTTTCCACAGCCGAGTCCGAGGTTCGCCCCCTCGGGAAGCCGCGCGAGCTCTTCGGTCGAATACCCGAGCTCGATGGCGTTACACGTGCCGGTGCCGGCCGACGCGTCGGCCGCGCTTCCACAACAACTCGAGCCTCCGCTCCCGGCCGAGCAGCACCCTCCGCTCGACGCGATCTCCCCGTAGCGGGTGCGCACCTCCTGTCGACGCTGCTCGGAGGAACTCACGCTCGTTCCGCGTCGGCTCATGGCACGCGCACCTCCGGCCGCTCGGCCAGTCGATAGTACATCCACTTTCCATGCCGGCGCGACCGGACGAATCCTGCGTCCACGAGGACGGTCATGTGGTGGCTGACGGTCGCGTGCGAAAGGCCGGTCGCCGCCTGGATCTCGCAGGCGCAGAGTTCCTTGCGTCGCTTGAGCAGCGCTACGGCGAGGAGGCGATGCTCGTCCGCGAGGGCGCGCAGTCGCCGGAGCACCTCGGGAAAGCGCCCGGAGGCGACGACTTCCTTCGCGAGGTCCTGGTACTCGGGCACGCAGCACGACGCCGCTTCCCCCGTGAGTCGCTCCAGTCGTGTCGCCAACGCGGCGTCGGGTCGAACGGCCGACATCATGTCGACGGATATCAACATGATATATGTAGACACTGGTCAACATGAACGGCGCGCCGGCAGTCCCCCGACGCCCGCAGAACCACCGGATACCGAGGCAACGAGTGGAACTGCCCTCGAGCGACACGACGAGCGGCTCGAGGGAGTCTCCTCGCATCGATCGGTGGAACGCCGGAGGCGGGGGGAGCCGGTGACGTTCCGGCACCGCGCGGCCCGACCGTCGGCCCTCGCCCACTATCTCCTTATCGCGGGGCCGACTTCGGGTCCGGAGCGATGATGGCGACCGAGGACTTGTTCACGCCGATCCACAAGGGGCTCCGCTCGATGCTCTATGGGCTGTCGGGCCGTCTCCAAACGAACGACTTCGCGGACCTCGCGGCCACGACCGGGCTGGTCACCGACCTCGAGTACGACTTCGCGGTCGCGCGGTCCGCGGGCTGTATCCTCTGCACGCTGAATCACCACGCGACGGACGAGGAGTCGGAGATCTTTCCGTCGGTCGTCAAGGTCGAGAGCCGTCTCGTGCCGCAGCTGATCGAGGAGCACCACGAGCTGACCCGTCGCGAGCTCGCGATCGCGCAACGTGCCCACGCGCTGCTCGCGCTCGCCTCGAAGGAGGAGCGGGTCGACGAGGGCACCCGGGTCAACCAGGACTTCAACGAGCTGTTCGCGCTCTACTTGACCCACATGAATCGAGAGGAGACCGAGCTCGTTCCGATGATGCAGCGGCACTTCACCGACGACCAGATGGTCGGCATGCGTTCCCGGATCATCGGGCAGATGCCGCCGGACCGGCTCTTCTCGATCCTCGGCTGGATGCTCCCCTCGATGAACGTCACCGAGCTCGCGACCCTCCTCGCCTCCGTCCGTCGGGGAGCTCCCCCTCCGTTCTTCCAGGCGGTGACGAAGCTCTGCGCCGAGAAGGTCGACGCCGCCCGGTGGAGCGAGGTCTCGGCGCGGATCGGTCTGTGACCCGCTGACCGCGGCTCGGAGCAACGACCGTGCGCCCGCGCTTCATCGGCGCGATCGGGCTCATCGTGAGCCGCCTCGAGGACGGCCGGGAGCTCTACGTACGGACCCTCGGACTTCCGTTGCGACAAGCGCCGGGCGCGAAGTTCCTCTTCAGCACGAAGCTCGGCGGCGGCCGCTATTTTGGAGTCTGGCCCCTTGCCGAAGCCGCGAGGGCGTGCTTCGGTACCGCTCGATGGCCGGCGGACCGACCGGTCCCCCAGGTGTTCATCGAGTTCGAGGTCGGCGAGCGCCATGAGGTCGCCGCGGCGGCGCGCGAGCTCGAGCGCGAGGGGTATCGACTGCTGCACGCGCCCCGAACCGACTCCTGGGGCCAGACGGTCGCGCGACTGCAGTCGAAGGACGGCGTCATCGTCGGCGTGTCGTTCGTCCCCTGGATGCACCGGACCCGACGGCCCCGCGCGGTCCGCCGGTCGAAGCGCACGCCCCGGCCCAAAGTCTAAGTGAGCCGACCGGTGTCGGCCCACCATGCCCCTCTACATGGACGAGCATCGGAACATGAAGGGCGTCACCGCGAAGGCGGTGGCCGAGGCCCACGAGAAAGACTTGAAGGTCCAGGGAAAGTACGGTGTGAACTACCGGAGCTACTGGGTCGACGAGAAGAAGGGCGTGATCTTCTGCCTCGTCGATGCGCCGACTCCGGAAGCGGCCTCGAGGGTCCACAAGGAAGCCCACGGCCTTCTGGCCGACGAGACCCACGAGGTCACGCAAGGGTAGCCCCGCGCTCCCGACGGTCGGTAGGAAAGGCCGCCCGGCCCAGGGTGCGGCCGACCTCCGCCGGGTCGGGCCGGCGACGTCCGGGCGGTTCGTACATCGGCGGATAAAGCGCGGCCGCGATTCCAACCGCGGCCCGAGGCGTTGCCATGGCGTCCACCCCGATCGATCAGGCAGCCGAGGTGTGGCCCGTCCCTTCGGGGCCCCCCGAAGCGGACCCTGCGCCGGTACCCCTCGCCCTCGTTGACCTCGAGTTCAGCCTCGCGACTGCAGGGCTCGACGCGCTGGAGGA
>JASHUL010000153.1 GCA_030039995.1 Thermoplasmata archaeon | reverse complement strand
GAGGTGGAAGCCGGGGAACTCCTTCTCGAGCGCCGGGAACTCCACGAGCGTGTTCGTCCGACTCGCGGGTTTCGGAGGGTGCGAGACGAACCGGACCGGCTCGGTCCGAAACCGCACGTTCTCGTCCTTCAGGTAGCCGGTGAGGGAGGTGGTGATCGCTGAGCGCATCGGGAGCGGGTGACTGATGACTCCGAACGCGGCCGGCTCCCCGTAGATCAGGTGCGCCTGGTCGGCGAGGTAGTCGAGCAGGGCGAGGTCGTGCTCCACGACGATGACGCTCTTGGTCTCGCCGAGCCGACGGAGCCGACGCGCGACCTCGAGCCGGTGCACGATGTCGAGGTAGCTCGACGGCTCGTCGATCAGGTAGAGGTCGGCGTCGGTCGCCAAGGTCCGCGCGATCGCCACCAGCTGAAGCTCGCCTCCCGACAATTCCGAGAGCCGTCGGTCGGCTCGCTGCCCGAGCCCCACGTCCTCGAGGGCGCGGCGGCCCGACGGACCCCCGGCGAGCACGTAGTCGAGCGCGGTCGACGGCTCGTCAGAGATCCGGTCCACGTACTGGGGTTTGACGACCGAACGGAGTTCCCCTTTCGCCACCCGGTCGAAATGCGCCCGGAGCGCCGTGCCCCGGTAGTGCTCGAGCACTTTCGGCCAGGATCCGGGAGTTTCGTAATCGCCGAGGTTCGGTACTTCGAGCCCGGCGAGCAGCCGGAGCGCGGTCGATTTACCGGTGCCGTTCGGACCGAGGAGCCCCGTGATCCCTTGCGCGGGCGGTAGCGGCAGGCGGTACATCCGGAAGCCGTTGTACCCGTACCGGTGGACCACCTCGCTCGGGTCGGCCTCCGGGGTGTTGAGGATCTTGATCGCGTCGAACGGGCACTTGTGCACACAGATGCCGCAGCCGATGCAGAGCGTCTCCGAGATGATCGGCTTGCCCGTGGGCCCTTCGACGATGCACTCCTGGCCCATCCGGACGGGCGGGCAGTACGCCTGGCACTCCCACTGGCACTCCTTGGGGTGGCACCGGTCGTTGAGCAGGATCGCGATGCGCGCCACGGTCACGCCCCACGGACGTCGAGGGCGATCCGACCGTCGCGCATCGTCACGTGACGCCGCGCCCGGCCGGCGACCTCGGGGTTGTGGGTGACGAGCACGAGCGTCGCCTCGCGGTCCTGGCGGACCTTCTCCAGCAGCGCGAGGATCGCGCCCGCGTTCCCGCTGTCGAGCTCCCCGGTCGGTTCGTCCGCGAGAAGGAGCCCCGGCCGGTTCGCGAGCGCCCGCGCGACCGCGACACGCTGCTCCTCGCCTCCCGACAACTGGTGGGGGAAAGCGCGCTCCTTCCCGTGCAGCCCGACCTCGGTGAGGAGCTCGCCGGCCCGGCGCGTCCGCTCGGCGCGGGGCACCCGCAGGGCGCGCATCGGCAGCTCGACATTCTCGAGGGCGGTCAAGGTCGGCAGAAGGTAGAAGCGCTGAAAGATGAACCCGACCCCCTCGAGCCGCAGGCGGGCGCGCTCGCGGTCGGACCGGTTCCCGACCGGCGTCCCGTCCCAGCGGACCTCACCGGCCGTTGGGGCGTCCAGCAGCCCGAGGAGGTTGAGCAGTGTCGTCTTTCCGCAACCGCTCGGGCCCTCGACGGAGACGAACTCGCCGGGAGCGATCGACCAATCGATGTCGCGCAGCGCCGGGACCGCTTCGGGGAGCCCGGCGCGATACGTTCGCTCGACCCCGCGCAGCTCGATCGCGGGGGCCCGCACCGTGCTCACCGCAGCGCCTCCGTGATATCGACCCGGAGCGCGGCCCGCGTCGCCACCGCGCTCGCGAGCAACGAGAGGGCGGCGATCCCGACCACGATCGCGAGGAGGGTTCCGGGGTCGAAGATCGCCCATTGCGCGGCCAAGCGCACGTCGCCGGACCCCCACGCGGCCAGTACCTCTACGATCGCGTAGCCGCCGCCCACCCCGAACACCGCCCCGAGTACGGCGAGCGTCAGGCCGTCGCCGACGATCTCCCGGGCGATCCAGCGCCGGGGGAGACCGAGTGCCCGCCGGATGCCGATCGACCGGCGGTCGGACTCGACGCGGCGCACGAGGACGAGCGCGAGGAACAGGAGTCCGACCGTGAGCGCGACCGAGGAGAGCGCGAGGTAGAAGCCCGTGAGCACGCCGCTCGCGGACTGGAGCTGCTGGGCCTCGGTATCGAGGGAACCCACGAAGTAGAACGGCACGAGCCGCTGGACCTCGTTCCGGACCCGGTCGAGGGTGGCCGGGTCGCTCGCGGCGGTCCCCGTCACGGAGATCTCGATCGTGTCCGCGGCATCGTGCGCCGTAGCGTTCGTTCCGACGGCGAGTCCGCTCATCACCTGCAGATTCGACAGCGGCAGGACGATCGCGAAGGCGCCGGTCGGACCGAGGGCCGTCAACGGGACGCCGAACGTCCCGGTCACGTTGTACTCGACGGCCTGGCTGCGGTTCGCGGTCGGGCCGAGCCAGAGCGACGCGCCGGTCGCGATCCCGTCCGCTTGGGCGAGCGGCGACGACACGAGCACGTCGTTCGACGCGCGACCCGCGTACGTTCCGTTCGCGAAGTGGACGAGGTCGGTCGGGTCGCCGAGCGGGAGCGGGTTCGGGAAGAGCCCCGATTCGGCCGGGCCGAGCGTGGGCGTGAACTGGTCGGGGATCACCCCTTCCGCGAGCACCGGGGACGGGCCGCCGGTCGCGAGGAACGAGTCGACCGCGACGCTCAGGACGGGCGAGGCGGCCGTCACCGACCCGAGGCCGAGGATCTGCGCGGAGAGATTGTGGGCGCTTGTGATGCCGTGCTCCCCGGAGGCGCTGACCACGAGCTGGTACCCCGCGTTCTCGAGGCTCGTGAGCTCGTGGGCCGAGACCCCGCCTCCGACGCTCACGAGTATGACGGGCAGGGCGACCGCGGTCGCGACCGCGGCGACGGCGAGCACCTGTTGGATCCGCAGGTGACGGAGCGAGCTCCCGAACCCGAAGCGCATCATGGGGCCCGCAACTCCTCGGCGACCGGGAGCGACATCGCGCGCGCGGCGGGCAGCGCCGACGCGAGCAGTCCGATCGCGATCACGATCGCGATGCCCGAGAACAGCACGGAGGCGTCGAACGAGACGAACGAGAACCCGACCGGAAGGCCCCCGATGAGGGCGAGCAGGAACCGGTTCAGCTCGTACGCCCCGGCGTACGCGATGGGGAGGCCGACCGCGAGCCCGAAGATCGAGAGCAGGACCCCTTCCTGGGCGATGAGCGAACCGACGCCGGCGCGGGTGTATCCGACCGCGCGTAACAGCGCGATCTCCCGGCTCCGGTCGTCCACCGACATCAAGAGCACGGTCGTCGCGAACAGCGCGGCGACGACGAGGCCGATCGCGCCGATCAGGACTCCGAACGTCCGGTAGATGTTGACGACCTGCTGGACGTCACCGAGGATCTCGCTGAGCGTGATGATCGTGAGGGCGGGGAACGCGGTCTCGAGCACGACCTGGTCGTTCGCGGCCGACGTCGGGTCGGTCAGGTGGATCAGGACGAGCGAGGCGTAGTCGGTCGACGGTGTGCCGCCGCCGACCACGTACTGCAGCTCGGAGAGGTACAGGAACGACAGGAGGACCGACGGGATCAACCAGAACGGCCCGGAGATCCCGACGACCCGGAACGGCGTCGCCGCGGAGTACCACGCCCCGAGCGCGGAGGGGCTCGCCGCCTGGTACGAATTCGCCCAGACGAGGTCGCCGACCGTGACCCCCAGGACCGCGGCGAGGCCCTGGTCGAGCACGACCTGGTGCGTGAAGGGGCCGTCGTAGCTGCCGTTCGCGTAGTGGGGGTCGCCGGAGTAAGTGAATCCGGTGCCGTTGTAGATCGTGGGGACCTGAATGCCCGTGTTGTCCGAGGGGATCCAACCGACGGCCCCCGCTCCGGTCGGACTCCACCCGTACGGCACGTGGGTGGAGTTGGCGGCGGCCCACAAGGAGGCGTTGCCGAAGACGAGGTCGCTGACCAGCCACGGACTCGCCACCGCGACGTTCGGGTCCGCCGCAGGGATCGAGCTCGCGAGCTCGTGCGCGTGGGGGATCGGCGGCACGCTGCCGGTGGTGATCGTCGTGTTCGCGCTGGCGGCGATGAGGTCCACGCCGCTCGCCGTGGCGAGCTCCGTCGCGCTGGTCTGGATGCCCGCCGAGATCGCCAGCAACAGCACGACCAAGCCGACCGCCAGGCCGATGCCGAGGGACGTGAGCGCGGACCGGCCCGGACGTCGACGGATCGCGTCGAGCGCGTAGTACACGATCGCTCCCGGGCCCCGTCAGCGACCGGCCGTCCGTCGCAGCTCTCCGAGCGAGATCCGGTGGGACGCTTCGACGTCGTACTTGTGGATCGACTCCTCGCTCCGCGTGCTCGCGCGGACCCCGACGGAATCCGGCAGGCCGGGGAACGCCGACGGTAGCCCGGCGAGGAGGTCGCGCAGGACGTCCTCCACGAACTTCGGATGGCGGTGGGCGTCGAGGACGACCTTCCCTTCGTCGCCGCGCTTGAGGATCGCGTAGGTGGGGCTCGATTGCGCGGCCTCGATCGCGGCGATCAGGTCGTCGACCTCGACCTCCGCGTCGTCGTCGAGCTCGAACATCAGCCGGGTCCGGTTGCGCTGGTTGTGGGAGATCATCGGCAGGGAGGCGAGCGAGGCGTCGGCGAGGGCGGGGTACTCGGCCCGCAGCTGCTCCCGGCACGTCTCCATCGCGCAGGGGCACGCCGTCATCCCCACGGCCTCGGCCCCGACGGCGCGACGGAGCTCGACCCGGCTTCCTCCGGATCGGCGGGCCCGGGCCTCGGCGAGCAGGAGATAGTCCTCGAAGCTGCGCTTCTCCTCCGAGATCCCGCGTCGCAGGAAGTACTCGGCCGACGCGGAGACGGTCGCCTCGGTGGCGTACGCGTGGCGCACGAGGAGCTCGCGCGCGATCGTCGAGCAGGCGGACTCGAGGCTCGCGACCGGGCGCTCCACGGTGCGGTCGACGAGCTCCGCGAGCACCTCGGCGTTCCGGGAGAGGTCCGAACCCTTCCGCTCGGACGGAAGGTCCACCGCGACCTCGAACGTGGCCGCGAGCGTGTGCACCCGGTCCTTCCGCTGGACCGACAGCGGTTTGCGGATCCCGGAGACCCCGACCGAGCGCAGCGTGAGCCGCCCGCGCGTCGGAGCCATCGCGTGAACGTCCTTCATCGCCCGTGCCACCGGGGGGCTCCTTAAACGGTTGTTCGGCGAAGGAACCGAGAGGTTACCCGTCAACCTCGGCGAGCTTATACGGCTCCGGCCGGTCGTTCCGACGATGACCGAGCCCGCTCCGACCGCGACGCCCGCCGCCGTGCCCGTGCCCCCGGCCCCGCCCGTGCCGGCCGGACCGTACACCGAGCGGGAGCGGCTGATCACGGAGAACCTGAAGCAGATCTACGACCCGGAGATCCCGATGAATATCGTGGACCTCGGACTGATCTACGGGTTCGATTGGAAGGGGGACGACGTGACGCTCAAGATGACGCTCACCGCGCCGGGCTGTCCCGTCGCGGGGATCCTGGCCGAGGAGGTCAAGATGGCGATCGAGAAGGTCCCGAACGTCCACTCCGCGAAGGTCGATATGATCTGGGACCCCCCGTGGAGCCCCGAGCGGATGAGCGAGTTCGCGAAGCGCCAGTTCGGTTACGCGTGAGCTCGGTCGCGACGGACGCCCCGCGGGGCGGGGTCACGGTTCGGGAGCTTCGCTGGTCGGACTTCGACCCGATCCGGGAGATGTACTTGCTCCTCTACGAGGAGCGGGAGACGAATCCGGAGATCGGCATCCATCTGTTCCACGCACGCCCGAGCTACGCCGACGAAGTCGCCTGGTTCGCGAATCTCTACCGCGCGGTGCTGGCGGGCGACGCGGTCGTATCGGTCGGCGTGGTGGACGGAGTCGTCGTCGGCCATTGCACCGTGCGGCGGATCGAGCCGGGCGTGAACTCGGAGACCGACCACAACGGAGTGCTCGGAATCGTCGTGCATCGAGAGTACCGGAGCCGCGGGGTCGGCCGCGCGATCCTCGCGGACGCCCTGCGCCAGTGCGAGGGACGCTTCGAAGTCGTCCGCCTCAGCGTCTTCGCGACCAACCGGCGGGCGCGCAAGCTCTACGAGGAGTTCGGCTTCGTTCACGTCGGCACCTTTCCCCGCCACGTCCACCGGGGGGATCGCTACGTCGACGAGGAACTGATGGCCAAGGTGCTCTCCGGACCCCCGAACCGTTAAGCGGCGGGGGCCCTCGGCCCGTCGATGCCGAAGGACGATCTCTGGCAGCGCGAGCTCGAGGAGGAGCGGCGCATGAAGGACGAGTTCATGGCCCGCCATCCCGAGTCGCCGTTCGTGGCGGGTCGGGTGCCGTTCCACGACCTGCGCTACTTCCCGCCCGACACGAAGTACCGAGTGCGAGCGGTGCTCCACCGCGCTCCGGCGCCGGAGGAGGCGTATCTCCGGACCAACCGGGACGGTCAGGCCGTCATGCGCTACCTCGGAAACCTCTCGTTCTCGATCGGCGGCCGAACCCTTACGCTCGGGGTCTACCACGCGGGCGAGGGCGTCGGGACGTCGGTGTTCGTTCCGTTCCGCGACCGGACCAGCGGGGACGAGTCGTACGGACCCGGACGGTACCTTACGCTCGAGCTGAACGAGTCCGACGAGTACGAGCTGGACTTCAACCGGGCGTTCAACCCGTACTGCGCGTACACCGACGACTACGAGTGCGGCTTCCCGCCGGCGGAGAACGACCTCCCGGTCGAGGTCCGCGCGGGAGAGAAGGCGTGGGCCGAGGACCGCAATCCCCGCACCCCGTCCAGCGTGGTGCTCGAGCGTCTCGGCAAGCCGACGAAGCGCGCCCGCGCGGCGCGGCCGGCCCGCCGAGCGCCGGCGCGCGGCGGCCGCGCTAGAGCGTCGGGAAAGAAGCGAGGATCCCGATGATCACGAACTGGACGCCGACCGCCGCCAGCAAGAGCCCGAGTACCCGGGTCATCGCCATCACCCCCACACGACCAAGGAAGCGGAAGATCGGCTGCCCGTAGCGCAGGATCAAGAACGTCGCGACGCTCGTCACCAGGATCGCGACGAAGGTCGCGGCGATCGAGATCGGCGCGTTCCCCGAGTTTCCCTCGTAGATCATGACGGTCGAGATCGCCCCGGGGCCCGCGAGCAACGGGATGCCCAACGGGACCACGGACAGCTCGTCGCGTCGCGCGATCGCTTCGTCGCGGTCCTGCGGAGTCAGCTTGACGCGCGCGACCTCGCCGCGCAGCATGTCGTAGGCGACCATGAACAGGAGGATCCCTCCCGCGATCTCAAAGGCGGCGAGGGTGAACCCGAACGCCTGGAACAGGAAGCGGCCGAACAGCGCGAAGACGGAGAGGACTCCCCCCAGCACCAGGACCGCTCGACGCAGGATGATCGCGCGGTCCTCCGAGGAAAAACCGGTCGTCAGCGCGACGAAGAACGGGAGCGTTCCGATCGGGTCGACGATCGCGAACACGGTGACGATGATCGCGAGGTCCGCGTAGATCGTCTCCATCCGGCCGCCCGCACTAG